>NZ_AUNC01000026.1:0-35402 GCF_000714555.1 Thalassospira permensis NBRC 106175
TAATGTGCGTAGTGCGGCTGATCGCACCCGCACCGTTTCGTCCTCGATCAATGATGTGGCAAGTGAAACCGGCAAAACCGGCCAACTGTCGGGCGAAGTTCTGACCACAGCACAGGATGCCTCGCACAAGGTCGAGGCCTTGCGTGCGCGCATCAACGGCATCCTCGAAGACCTTCGCGAGCAGGCCCGCAGTCGCGCCGCCTGATTACAAACCACTGTCTTTTGTGCTGAAAGGCCCGCCATCCGGCGGGCCTTTCATTTTTTTTGTCGCTTTGGCATGATCGTCCCCGCCCATGCAGGCAGGGTTTCAACATTTGAAAATGTTTGGATTTTACGCGCTGGGCCAGCTGCCCTTAAGCCGCCCGCCGATCCGGACCGGCTCGATCCGTTTGGCAAGGCCGGTGGCATCGTCGGTTTCGACATAAACACCACACACCGTTGCCGGGCCGTCTGCCGGTTCGAACCGGCCGGTCGGCATTTTGGTGATGAATTTGCGGACCGAATTTTCCTTTTTCATCCCGATCACGGAATCAAAATCGCCGCACATGCCGACATCGGTCTGATAGGCCGTTCCACCCGGCAATATCTGGGCATCCGCCGTCGGCACATGGGTGTGCGTCCCCAGAACAAGCGATGCCCGCCCGTCGCAATGATGGCCAAACGCCATCTTTTCCGACGTGGTTTCGGCATGGAAATCGATGATGATCGCATCAACATTCTTGCCAAGCCTGTGTTTGGCAAAAAGTTTGTTCGCCCCCTGGAACGGGCACGAAAGCGGGTCCATGAACAACCGCCCCATCATGTTAACAACGCAAACTTTTTTGCCCGAACGGGTTTTGAAAACGTAATCGCCCTTGCCCGGTGTCCCGTCGGGGAAATTCCACGGGCGCAGCAGTTTTTCATCTTCATCGATATAGGCAATGATTTCGCGCTGGTCCCAGACATGGTTGCCCGTCGTCAGAACATCCGCACCGGCATCATAGAATTCCTTGCAGATTTTCGCCGTCACACCAAAACCGTGCGCCGAATTTTCCACATTCACCACGGCAACATCGACCGAAAGACGATCACGCAGCATGGGTAATGCTTCAAGTGCTGCGGTACGACCCGATTGGCCAAGGACGTCGCCGAGATGGAGTAAGCGCATTGTAATTCCTGTTCCGTCTCATGCCCGAAATGCGGACATGACTATGAGTGATGCCCCTTAAAGACGCACCGCATGATGCATTACGCAATGTCGAAGGGATATGTTCAATAAATTAAGTGGGAGCCACCGCTGCCGTTGGCCATGTGGTAATTCCTCGTGACCTGCGTGTGCAGGTGGGCGCCGTATAACGAGACCACGGCCTCGACAGGGACAGCTCCCTAGAGAAATGAGCATCGGCCCCGGGAATTAGCGAACCTGACGAACAGGGCAGCCCCCGATTTGCCGCTGCACCCGATCACCGCGAACGGCGCATCGAAAACAGTCAGCGTCCGGAACTTAGTCCTGCGAAAGCTTTTGCGCAATAGCTTCGATGCGAACAGCCATGCTTTCCATGTTTTCCGCAATCGCGTCACCTTCGGCCGCACTTACGCTGCCGGGTTCCGGTTCGACACTTGTCTGACCCTTGCGCAATTTTTCATGCATGTCGCCCAGCTCGTCGGCAATCAGAAGACTGGTCATCACCAAAAGGCGCTGTTCGCCAATCTGGCCAACCGCTCCGGCAATCTCGCGAACCCGTTCATCGACATATTGCGCAAGGTTCATCAGGCGTTCTTCCTGACCATCGTCGCAGGCAACATCATAGCTGCGCCCGTTAATTCGTACTGAAACCTGTGCCATGAATTTTATGCCTGCCTTTGTTCGCGATCATCATCAAGGACCAGACGCAACTGCCCCACGGCACCGTCAAGACGGGCCGAGACGGTCTGGGTTGCTGTTGCGAGCTTGTCATAATCCTGACGCACGGCTGCCAGCTGGCTTTTCAGGGTTTCGACTTCACCGGCAGCATCGGATTGATTTCCGATATCCTTGGCCATACGCGACTCCACGGCAGCATCAAGACTGTCGATGGCCGCTTTAAGTCGGATACTCGCTTCTAGCAAACGCGACATATTCAATATCCAGCTTTGTTAAACTACCCGGTCGGCACAGGCAAAACCCGTACCCAATCGCAAGATTGGCCACCCTGCCAACCGACTTTGTCATGAAAAAGGCTGATTTGTTGCCGAACAAACCCGTGGCATCAAATATCTGCCCCACGGAATAATGCCCGGAAACCGTATGGAAAAGCCCGTCATGACATGCGCAACGTTACCCGCACCGTTCACCGAACCGAAAGGATACAGGGAACGCCGGGCCAAACGGCAACATAGGGGGCAGGATCAGGACGCGTCAACATGCACCTTGGCAACCCGGCATGTTTGTCATTTTCGTTAACCACAATTAGGACAATTGGCGCAGTTTTTCGACAGAAGCGGTTGACGGATGCCCCCCGTACGGGCATGTTCCGCGCGAATTCCGTTAACATGGAATACATGTATCAAAAGTGTTTTCATCGCCCGACCGCGAAACCCCCAGGAACCGCATCCAATGACGACGCAAACAGAACACAACCGCATGGCCAATGCCATCCGCTTTCTTTCGGCCGACGCCGTCGAAAAAGCCAATTCCGGACATCCCGGCATGCCGATGGGCATGGCAGACGTCGCGACTGTTCTTTATACCAAATTCCTGAAATTTGATCCAAAGCACCCGCACTGGCCCGACCGCGACCGTTTCATCCTGTCCGCTGGTCACGGCTCAATGCTGCTTTATTCGCTTCTGCACCTTACGGGTTACGAAGATTTCGATCTGGATCAGATCAAGAATTTCCGTCAGATGGGTTCGCGTACTGCCGGTCACCCGGAATTCGGCCATGGTGCCGGTATCGAAACCACCACCGGCCCGCTGGGTCAGGGCATTGCGACCTCGGTTGGTTTCGCGCTTGGCGAACGCATCATGAATGCGCGCTTTGGCGATGATGTTGTCGATCACTTCACCTATGTGATTGCCGGTGACGGTTGCCTCATGGAAGGCATTTCCCAGGAAGCCATTTCGATGGCCGGTCACATGAAACTGTCGAAGCTGATCGTCCTGTTTGACGATAACGGCATTTCAATCGACGGCCCGACCTCGCTTTCGACGTCCGAAGATCACAAAAAACGTTTCGAAGCCGCTGGCTGGGACGTGCAGCAGATTGACGGCCACGATCCGGTCGCCATCGAAGCCGCGATTGCCAAGGCAAAAACCACCAATACCCCGTCGATGATCGCCTGCAAAACCGTTATCGGTTTTGGCGCTCCGACCAAGGGTGGCACCTCGGCAACGCACGGTTCGCCGCTTGGCGCGACCGAACTTGCCGGTGCGCGTGAAAAACTTGGCTGGACGTCTGAGCCGTTCGACATTCCCGCCGACATTCTCGGCGCATGGCGCAATGCCGGTGCGCGTGGCAAGGCCGACTTCGATGCATGGGGTGCGCGTTTCGAAAATCTCGAAGCCTCCCTCAAAGACGAATTCGAACGCCGCGTCGAAGGCAAACTGCCGGAAAACTGGATCGATGCGTTCAACGACTACAAAAAGCAGATCACCGCTGAACTGCCGAAAGTCGCAACCCGCAAATCGTCCCAGAACGTTCTTGAAGTTCTGACCAAGGCAATCCCGGAAATGATCGGCGGTTCTGCCGACCTGACCGGTTCGAACAACACCAAAACCGGCGTTCAGGCCCCGATCACCGCTGATGGCGGCTATCATGGCGGCTATATCTATTACGGTATCCGTGAACACGGCATGGCGGCGGCCATGAATGGCCTCGCACTGCATGGCGGTGTTCTGCCTTATGGCGGCACTTTCCTGGTCTTCACCGACTATTGCCGCCCGGCAATCCGTCTGTCGGCCCTGATGAACCAGCGCGTTGTCTATGTCATGACCCATGATTCCATCGGTCTTGGCGAAGACGGCCCGACCCACCAGCCGGTCGAACATGTCGCGTCCCTGCGCGCAATGCCGAACGTGACCGTCATCCGTCCGGCCGATGCGGTTGAAACCGCCGAAGCATGGGCAATGGCGATCACCAACGAAACCGGCCCGACCGTCATGGCGCTGACCCGTCAGAACCTGCCGACCTTGCGCACCGAATACCGCGAAGACAACCTTGTCGCGCGCGGCGGTTACGTGATTTCCGATTGCGACGGTGATCGTCAGGTCACCCTGATCGCGACCGGCTCCGAAGTCGAAATTGCCGTAAACGCCCAGGCGAAACTCAAGGCCGACGGCATCAATGCCGCCGTCGTCTCCCTGCCAAGCTGGGAACTGTTCGACGCACAGTCACCGGAATACCGCAAGGAAGTCCTTGGCGACAAACCGCGTATCGCCATCGAAGCCCTGTCGGTCTTCGGCTGGGAAAAATACGTTGGCGACAACGGCAAAGTCATTGGCATGCACGGCTTTGGTGCCTCGGCACCGGCCGAAGTCCTTTACGAGCATTTCGGCATCACCGCCGAGGCGCTGGTCAAGGCGGCCAAAGAACTCGTTTAATTCAAGGGGCCGGATCGGTAATATGCCGATCCGGCCTTTTTTCTATGGGGTTAAACCCCAAGCCGTGATTGATACTCCCCAGGTACCAATCATCATAATTTTGGAGGGATGAATGGCTATTCGCGTAGCGATTAATGGTTTTGGTCGTATTGGCCGTCTGGTTCTGCGTGCCATCGTTGAAAGCGGCCGTACCGATGTTGAAGTCGTGGCCATCAACGACCTGGGTGACGTCGCCACCAACGCACATCTTCTGAAATACGATTCCGTTCATGGCGTTCTGGCCAATGACGTCAAAGCCGAAGGCAACGACCTTGTCATCGACGGCAAGGCGATCAAGGTCTGCTCGGAACGCGACCCGGCGAACCTGCCGTGGGGCGCTCTGAATGTCGATATCGCATTCGAATGCACCGGCATCTTCCTTGACGAAGCGGGTGCAGGCAAACACCTGACCGCCGGTGCCAAACGCGTTCTGATTTCCGCCCCGGCAAAGGGCGACATCAAAACCGTCGTTTACGGTGTCAACAGCGACAGCCTGACCGCATCCGACATCATCGTTTCGAACGCGTCCTGCACCACCAACTGCCTAGCACCGGTTGCAGACGTTCTGAACAAGACCGTTGGCATCACCAAGGGCTTCATGACCACCGTTCACGCCTTCACCGGCGACCAGAACACGGTCGACAGCCTGCACAAGGATCTGCGCCGCGCCCGTGCCGCATCGCTTTCGATGATCCCGACCTCGACCGGTGCGGCCAAGGCCGTCGGTCTGGTTCTGCCGGAACTCAAAGGCAAGCTTGACGGCACCGCCATCCGTGTCCCGACCCCGAACGTTTCGATGGTTGACCTGACCTTCGTTGCCGGTCGCGACACCACGGCTGATGAAATCAATGCCGCGATCAAGGACGCCGCAAACGGCCCGCTCAAAGGCGTTCTGGGCGTTTGCGAAGCTCCGCTGGTCTCGATTGACTTCAACCACAATCCGAACAGCTCGACCTTTGATGTCACCCAGACCCAGGTTATCGGCGGCAACTTCGTCCGTATCCTGTCCTGGTACGACAACGAATGGGGCTTCTCGAACCGTATGTCTGATACCGCCGTTGCAATGGCAAAGTTCCTTTAATCGGAACTTGAAGGTATCTATCCGGATCAGGGCGGCCTTCGGGTCGCCCTTTCTGTTTGGCAAATCCCGACCCGGTGATATTTTGCCCCGATGAAAGACACCACAAACCTTTTCATTCGCATTCATGGCATGGCAGGCGGGCAATCGGCCTGCCGCGTTGCAGGGCGTGCGCGGATCAATCTGCTGTCGCCGGAAAATGCCGGGGCGTCGCTTGGTGCACAATGGTTTGCCACCCTGATCGCCAGATTACGAACCGACTTTCCCGATGCCCTCATCCACGGCATCCTTGATTGTCGCGGGCGTCGCGCATCGGCCTTGGCCGCGATGGAGGCCGGAATTGATGCGGTCCTGCTCGATGACGATCTGCCCGATGATCTGAAAACCCGGCTTGAAAATCTCGGCTCAAAGTCGGGATGCCAGATACGCACCACCCTGCCCGACCCGGACCGGATTTACGAAACCGGTGACGATCATCTGCCCGATGCGGAACTTGACCGGCGGCTTTCGGCGTTTTTGGCTGGGTGATTGCCAAATGGGTGATGAAACGTTACATGATACGCAGTTTTTGATCAGGAATGACCATTGTGAACGCAGACGACCAAACCGGCCTTTATCTTTTGACACCGCCCAAAATCGATCTGGCCGTATTTCCGGATCGCCTGAAATCCGTGCTTGATACCGGTGCGATTGATTGTCTGCAGCTTCGTCTCAAAGACGTTTCCGATGATGAAATCCGCAAGGCGATTGATGCGATCCTGCCGCTTTGTTCGGACCGCGACATTCCCCTGATCCTTAATGACCGCCCCGACATCGCCAAAAAATCGGGCGTTGACGGTGTTCATGTCGGCGAAGAAGACGCCAGCTACGCCGAGGCGCGCGCGATCATGGGCGAAGAACATATCGTCGGCGTGTCCTGCTATGACAGCCGCCACCGCGCCATGGAGCTTGGCGAAAAAGGGGCTGATTACGTGGCGTTTGGCGCGTTCTATCCGACCCAGACCAAAGAAGCCAAAACCAGCGTCACCCCCGAAATCATCGAAATCTGGACGACCTTTACCACGGTGCCCTGTGTCGCGATTGGCGGCATCACGGCCGATAACCTTGGCCCGATTGTCGAAGCCGGTGCCGATTTCATTGCCGTCACGGGCGGAGTCTGGAACCATCCGGACGGCGCCGAGGCCGGGGCAAAGGCAATCAAGGCCGCGATTGCCGCAGCTTCGGACTGAAACCCGACGCGGTTCAATGCCCTTTTGACCTAGGCGATTTGGCGACAGCCATGCGCGAATGACGGTTTGCCATGCACGCAAACCCTGATCAATCTGCTTGCAGCAAATTCGCCAAACTGGTAGTTAAGCCCGACTTTAATGGGACGGGTGTCCCGCTTACATCGTGAATCTGTGATCTGAAAGAACGGTTGGTGCCATGAAAATCAACGGCAACGAAATCCGTCCGGGTAACCTTATCGAACATAAAGGTGCCCTGTGGCGTGCGGTAAAATGCCAGGCTGTGAAGCCGGGTAAAGGCGGTGCGTTTAACCAGGTTGAACTCAAAGACATTCGTACCGGCACCAAGCTGAACGAACGTTTCCGGGCTTCGGAAACCGTCGAACGTGTTCGTCTGGAACAGAATGAATATACCTATCTGTTTGCCGATGGTGACATGATCACCTTCATGGACAGCGAAACTTTCGAACAGATCACAGTCAATGCAGAACTCGTCGGCGAACCGGCTGTATTCCTTCAGGATGGCATGGTTGTCACCATCGAATCCTTCGAAGGCGAACCGCTTGCCGTGACCCTGCCCGAACATGTTGTCTGCCAGATCGTCGAAGCCGACGCGGTTGTCAAAGGGCAGACCCAGTCTTCTTCCTTCAAGCCGGCCGTTCTTGATAATGGCGTTCGCATTCTCGTTCCGCCGCATATTGAATCGGGTACGCGCGTTGTCGTGAACACGACCGAATGCACCTATCTCGAACGTGCAAAAGACTAAGGACATTCGTCCTTAGGCCTTCCTTTTTTACTTTCAAACACCGGGAGATGAGCCGTGCGTGGCGCCGCCCGTCGTTCAGCTAATATCAATGTCATGTTCAAGGCCGTCGAAAAGGCGGCCTATGGACTTAAACGCGACTTCGGTGAAGTCGAAAACCTTCAGGTATCGATGAAGGGCCCGGCAGATTTCGTTTCTGCGGCCGATCACCGTGCCGAAAAACGTCTGCGCGAAGAACTTGAACGTTCCCGTCCGGGCTATGGTTTCCTTATGGAAGAAGGCGGCGAAATCAAGGGCTCCGATCCGGAGCACCGCTGGATCATCGATCCGCTTGATGGCACCACCAACTTCCTGCACGGCATTCCGCATTTTGCGATTTCCGTGGCCCTGCAAAAGGGTGACGAAATCATCGCTGGTATCATCTACGATGTCGCCAAGGATGAATTCTTCTGGGCCGAAAAAGGCGTTGGCGCCTATCTTGATAACCGTCGCCTGCGTGTTTCGGGCCGTCGTCGTCTGAACGAATGCGTTCTGGCATGTGGCGTTCCCCATATCGGGCATGGCGATCACGCCGCGTTTGAAAAGCAGCTGCATTCGGTCATGGATCGTTGTGCCGGTGTGCGCCGCATGGGTGCCGCATCGCTTGATCTGGCCTATGTCGCCGCCGGTCGCTTTGACGGTTACTGGGAATCCCATCTTAACGCGTGGGATATCGCCGCAGGCCTTCTGATGATCACCGAAGCAGGCGGCTATGTCCGCGATGCCAAAGGTGGCACCAACATGCTTGGCACCGGCAGCGTCGTTGCCGCCAACGACTATATCCAGCCCGTGCTGGCCAAGACGCTTAAAAAAGCCGTTACCGAATAAGTATCAGCTTTTATTACCGTTTTTTGAAAGGGCATCCCTGCTTTGGCATGGATGCCCTTTTTGCATTCACGTGCATGTGCCGGTCAAAGCGGTTGTTCATCATCAAGCTCTAAGCTATGGTACTTGCCGTCTGATCATGGATTTATGCCTATGAGCAGACCGGGGTGGCACGCCAAACAAAACGATGTGCCAAAAGATCGACACAAAACTGTGCGTTATAAAAAAACGTGTTCAAACACAGGGTAACAAGGGGCCTGCGATTTGATGATGGGGTATTCCAAGATTTCGGTGCTGGCATTCATGGCCGCACTGGGCGGTAACGTGGTTGTCAGTGGCGGCGCATCCGCACAGCAATACACCCCCGTATCCGTTGACAGCAACGTACAGGTAAACTGGGATGTTGCCGACGGGTTTGGCGGACAACCGACCGTACCGAACTATCTTTCACCCTCGGTTCCGCGTGACCATATTTCGATTGCCGGCAGCGACCTGATCTATCCTGAAACCCGCCCGCATTCAGAATTCCTTGCCGCCGACCGCTTTGCGCAGGATACCGGTGGCGCAACCTATGGCGACGGATTTGAAACCGTTGTCATCGACGGTTCGGGCAGCAACGACGTTCCGACACAATCGCAGTTTTACGGCGTTCCCGGTGTCACCACCAGCCCGTCCTACGATGATGGCGCAAATCAGGTGATCGCCCTTAATCGGCCCGCCCCCACCGCTGCACCGCGCGCCAAACCGGCCAGCCCGGCCGCCACACAGGCAGCCAGCGGCAGCGCACCGGTCCCGCTAGGCAAACCGACCCCGGCACCAAAACCGGCCCCCGCGCCAGCTGCGGAAATGGCCGAGGCCCCCAAGGCCGAACCGGCCCCGAAAGTCGAAACCAAACCGGCCGAGGTCGAACCACCCAAAGCCCCGCCGCTTCCGGCCGAGGACACCAAACAGGCACCACCGCCGCCCGCACCTGAGCCGGTTGTACCGAACAAATCAAACGTGCCAGAGGCCCCAAGCCCGGCACCTGACACCACGACATCGCCGCAGGAAATGCTTGAACAGCGCTCCGACAGCCAACCGTCGGCACCCGCTACACCGGCACCGGTTGCAACCGCGCCGAGCACACCTGCACCTGCACCTGCACCTGTCCCCGCACCGAAACCGGCTGCGGAAACCGCCGCTGTTCCGCCTGCGGCCAAGGACCCGGTTGCATCCGCACCATCTGGTGCCGGTGAATACAGCCTTGCCTTCGGTTCCGGCAGTTTCGAGCTGAACAACGCCGCCCGCGCCCAGCTTGACAGCATCGTCAAGAACATGGGCAGCGATGAAAACATGCGTATCCAGCTTCAGGCCTATGCCGAAGGTGATTCCAACAATGCCAGCAAGGCGCGCCGTCTGTCGCTTTCGCGTGCCCTGCAGGTTCGTTCCTACCTGATCGACAAAGGTGTGCGGTCCACGCGCATTGATGTCCGTGCGCTGGGCGCCAATGTGCCGTCCGGTCCGGCTGATCGTGTCGATATCAAAACCGTTCAACGCTAGGATTGATCCGTCATGAGCAATAATTCGGCCAACGGCATGGCAACCCTTCCTGTCGTGACCAAACCGGGAAGCTACCTGACGCGGATGGGGATTTTCATCGCCATCATCGCCGCCGTCGGTGCCTTGCTGTTTCCGGCACTTTCCGATGCGTTCATGGCCAACGCCGTTCTGAACGGACTGATCCTTGGCGTGTTTGTTGTCGGTGTGATCTATACCTTCCGCATGGTTGCTGGCCTGTCGGCCGAAGTCACCTGGATCGAAGATTTCCGTCGCAACCGTCCGGGTCTGACGTCTCAGGTTCCGCCGAAACTGCTGTTGCCGATGGCCCGCATGATGGCCGAACAGCGCCGCGACCGTCCGCAACTTTCGACCATGGCGACCCGCACCATTCTGGACTCGATCCGCTCGCGTCTGGATGAAAGCCGCGAACTGTCGCGCTATGTTGTCGGCCTTCTGGTCTTCCTTGGCCTGCTTGGCACCTTCTGGGGCCTGCTTCAGACCGTCAACTCGGTTGCCAATGTCATCGGTGATGTCAATGTTGGTTCGGGCCAGAATATCGATCTGTGGTTCAACGAACTGAAACAGGGCCTTGCCGAGCCGCTTGGCGGCATGGGAACGGCGTTCTCGTCCTCGCTCTTCGGTCTGGCCGGTTCGCTGGCGCTTGGACTGATCGACATGCAGGCCGGTCAGGCCCAGAACCGCTTCTTTAACGAACTTGAAGAATGGCTTTCGGGCTTTACCCGTCTGTCTTCGGGCGGTCCGGTGTCAGACGGGGAACAGTCGGTTCCGGCCTATCTTTCGGCCCTGATCGAACAGATGGCCGATAATATGGAAGGGTTGCAAAACTCGATCCAGCGGTCCGAAAGCTCGCAGATCAAATCGCATAACACCCTGATCGATCTGGCCGACAAACTTTCGACCCTGACCGATCAGATGAAGGCCGAACAGCAGCTTATGGTCAAGCTGGCGGAAAACCAGATGCATCTGAAACCCGTGCTTGATCAGCTTTCCGATTCCATGAAAATCGGCAGCTTCGGTATTGACGACAATACACGCGCCCATATCCGTTCGCTCGATAACACCCTTGCCCGCGTTGGCGAGGAACTGACCATGGGCCGTCAGCAATCGACTCAGGAAATCAGAAGCGAGATCAAGCTTCTGGCCCGTACCATCGCCGCGATCGCCGAGGAGGGCTGATCGCATGACCGGGTTGTCACGCCGCCGAAATCGCGACGTCAACACCTGGCCTGGCTTTGTTGATGCCTTGGCCACGCTGTTGATGGTGATCATTTTCCTGCTGATGATTTTCGTCGTCGCCCAGGTCTATCTGGGTGCTGCCCTTTCGGGACGTGATCAGGCATTGAATGACCTGACCGCACAGGTGAACGAGCTAACCAATCTTTTGTCGCTCGAACGCACCAACAATCAGCGCATGGAACTCGAACTGACACAGCTCACGACCGAGCTTTCCAACACCAGCGACCAGCGCGACGATTTGCGCGACCGTGCCGCCGCCCTCGCAAGCCAGCTTTCCGCCGCCGAACTGTCTGCGGACGAGATGGAAAAGAAACTTCTCGCCGCCCTTGCCAATCTTGAGGAAAAAGAGGCCGAGCTCAGCACCGCACGCGAAAAAGCCGACGAACAGCTTGCCGATCAGGAAACCCGCATCGAAGAGCTTTCCGCCCTGCTGGCCTCGCGCGCCGCCGAACTCGAAGACGAGAAAAAGCTCAGCACCGAGGCACAGGCACAGGTCGCCGCCCTCAATCAGCAGATGCTGGCCCTGCGTCAGCAGCTTGCCCGCATCGAAGCCGCCCTCGAAGCGTCCGAACGCGAGAACGAAGAAGCCCAGGCCCAGATTGTCAATCTCGGGCAGCGCCTGAATGCCGCCCTTGCCACCAAGGTCGCCGAATTGCAGCGTTATCGTTCGGAATTCTTTGGCCGCCTGCGCGAAGTTCTGGGCGACCGTCAGGATATCCGCGTGGTGGGTGACCGCTTTGTCTTCCAGTCCGAAGTCCTGTTCACATCCGGCTCCGCCGATCTTGGCGAAGACGGTCAGGAACAACTGGCAAAACTTGGCGATACCCTGAAAACCATTTCGGCCGAAATCCCCGACGATATCGATTGGGTCATGCGCGTTGATGGTCACACGGATAAAGTTCCGATCCGTAACCTGAAATTCGCGTCAAACTGGGAACTGTCGGCGGCGCGTGCCATTTCGGTGGTCAAATTCCTGATCGAACGCGGTGTGCCGCCAAACCGGCTGGTTGCTGCGGGCTTTGGCGAATATCAGCCGCTTGATAACCGCGACGACGAAATCGCCTATCGCCGCAACCGTCGTATCGAATTCAAGATCACCGAACGGTAAGACCGGCACCATAAAGATCACCAACGGCACCCTTGATGGGTGCCGTTGTCATTTCTGGCGCATTTCTCTGGATCGGGAAAAATTCGGAACCAAGAACCACACCGGCACGTTGGAGGCTTAAGGGAGCCTTTCAATAAAAAGGAGGCCACAAATGTCCATCCTCAGGACCCGAAACGAAACCGTTGGCGTTTTTCATGACCTTCCTGCCCTGCAAAAAACCGCAGAGGATCTGGAAGCCGCCGGTTTCAAACATTCCGACCTCAGCCTGCTTGCGACCGAACGCACCATCGAGGACAAACTGGGTCATATTTACAGCAAGGTCGAGGATATCGAAAACGATCCCGACATGCCCCCGCTCGCCTATACCGCGCCAACCCCGATTGGCGATGCCGAGGGCGTCCTGGTCGGTGCCCCCATGTATGCCGCCGCCTTTGGCGCGGCGGGTGTCATGATTGCCGCGGGTGGCCCGATTGCCCTGACCATCGCGGCAATTGTCGGTGCAGGCGGCGTTGGTGCCGCGGCGGGCGGTGTGGTCGCGGCCATGATCGGCAAACGATATTCCGGTGAATTGCAGGACGAACTGGATCATGGCGGGTTGCTGCTTTGGGTACAGACACCCGACGAAACAAAGGAAACCCGCGCCAAAGATATCCTTGCCCGTCATCAGGCCAAACTGATCGGCACCCACGAGGTGGCAAACCCGCACACCAAACGCGACATGCTTTGACCACCATCCCTACCGCTATTGTTACCTGCCCTGAATAACCTTCTACCAAAGAAGCCCCCGGCAAATGCCTGTGGGGCTTTCTTTTTTTCTGGTCTGTATCGCTCCATGCCACTAAATTCACTGCGCTGCCACCGCATTTCCTATCCATCCGTTTTACCTGTTTGACGGAGCCACCATGCTGCGCGATATCTCGCCCCAAAATCTGTTCATGGGTATTCTTGCCGCCTTTGTCGGATCGGCCAGTTCCTTTGCCGTCGTCCTTCAGGGGCTTGGTGCCGTTGGTGCAACGCCCGATCAGGCCGCATCGGGCCTGATGGCACTATCGGTCGCCATGGGTCTGTGCTCGATCTATCTGTCACTGCGCACCCGCATGCCGATCAGCATCGCATGGTCCACCCCCGGTGCGGCCTTGCTGGCAACATCCGGCGCGATTGACGGCGGTTTTGCCGTGGCGGTCGGGGCATTTATTGTTTGCGCGATCCTGATCATCATCTGCGGCATCTGGAAGCCGTTGGGCCGTGCGGTTGCTGCCATTCCCGCCCCGCTTGCCAATGCCATGCTGGCCGGTGTGTTGCTGGGTCTGTGTCTGGCACCGATCAAGGCGGTTGCGTTCAATCCGCTTCTTGGCCTGCCGATTGTCGTTGCGTGGCTGGTGGTCGGGCGGATCAATCGCCTGTTTGCCGTGCCTGCGGCCTTGCTGGCCTTTATCATTGTTATGGTCGTCGGTGTCGAATTCCCCGAAAACACGCTTGGCAGTCTTGGCGGCGCCATCGTGCCGCCGGTCGAATTCGTCATGCCGGAATTCACACTGGCCGGTCTGGTCGGCATTGCCCTGCCGCTGTTTATCGTTACCATGGCATCGCAAAACATTCCCGGCACGGCCGTTTTGCGCGCCAATAATTACGATACCCCGCCCGGGCCGCTTTTTGCCACCACCGGCTTTTTCTCGTTGCTGGCCGCCCCCTTTGGCGGGCATGCCGTCAACCTTGCCGCGATCATCGCCGCCCTGTGCGCGGGCGAGGATGCCCATCCCGATCCGAAAAAACGGTATTGGGCGGCGGCCTTTGGCGGGGTGTTTTACATCCTGTTCGGATTGCTGGCCGGTCTTGTCACCGCCTTTGTCAGTCTCGCCCCCTCGATCCTGATCGAAGCGGTCGCAGGCCTCGCCCTGATCGGGGCGTTTTCCGGATCGGTGGTTGCCGCATTCAAGGATGACGACGCCCGCGAAGCCGCCGCCGTAACCTTCCTTGTCACCGCCGCCGGTCTATCCTTTTTCGGGGTTGCCGGGGCGTTCTGGGGATTGCTGGCCGGTGGGCTGATCTATTTCCTGACCCATCTGCGCAAAGATAAAGCCAGTTAAATACAAAAGGCCCTGCGGATAACCGGCAGGGCCGTTTTTAGTGCCGCAGTTAAAATCAATCCGGCTTCGGGATCGTCAGATTACCCTTGGCATCCAGTTCCCAGAACGGGTTATACGCCACTTCCCAGGCATGGCCGTCGGGATCGCGGAAATATCCCGAATACCCGCCCCAGAACACCTTTTCCGCCGGTTTCTGAATGACCGCACCGGCTTTCTTTGCCTCTGCCATCACCGCATCAACTTCGGCCTCGTCCCGTGCGTTATAGGCAATCGTCAGACCGGCAAAACGGGCACCGGTATCATCCTCAAACTGCCCGTCCTTGATCAAATCTTCCCGGCCAAACAGGCCAAGCGCCAGCCCGTTGGACAATTGATAGAAAACCACCTGCCCCTCGACCATATCACTGACTTTCCAACCAAGTCCGTCCTCGTAAAAACGCCGCGACCGGTCAAGGTCGGCCACGCCAAGCGTAATCAGCGATACACGCTGCTCCATCTTATGCTCCTGCTCAAAGAAGCACCCAAAACCCGACACGAGACTAACACCCCATTTTCAGATTGCCGAGCATGGACTCGATCACATCCGCAATTTCGCACCGCAGCACGACCGCAATAAAATTGCGCGCAAATCGGTACCGGAATAAGTAAATATCAAGTTGACCCAACGTCAACCAGTACAATCAGGCGTTTTGCACATTGCAATGCGAGTTGATTTGAAAAAAGGTCAGCATTCATTACCATTATTCCGTCAGACAGCGATCCGTCCCGACCAAACGCCAAAGCCGGAACGCCAATGACGCAAAAGAGAATTTTACGGGCCATACCAAAAAGCTGCGCGTAAACTTATATCAATAAAAGCAGCGCAACTGGCCCGCACGACCCCGCAATCAGAGAGAGATCCCGAGGGAGACTGGTCATGGCACAATTGGCGGCAATTAGCCTTGATGACAAATATACGCTTGAAGAAGGCCGGGTCTATTTGACCGGTATCCAGGCGTTGGTTCGATTGCCCCTGATGCAGCGCCAGCTTGACGCGCGCGCAGGACTGAACACTGCCGGATGTATTTCCGGTTATCGCGGGTCACCACTGGGGGGCCTTGATCAGCAGCTTTGGCGCGCCAAAAAATTCCTGACCAGACAGCAGATCGAATTTCAGGCCGGTGTGAACGAAGACCTCGCCGCCACCGTCGTCTGGGGCAGCCAGCAGGTCAATATGTACAAGGACGCCAAATATGATGGCGTCTTTGGCATGTGGTACGGCAAGGGGCCGGGCGTTGACCGGTCGGGCGATGTTTTCAAACATGCCAATTATGCCGGTACATCCAAACATGGCGGTGTTCTGGTTCTGGCCGGTGATGACCATTCCTGCAAATCATCCACCCTGCCCCATCAGACCGAATACGCCTTTATCGATGCGCAAATCCCGGTTCTGAACCCGTCTGGCGTGCAGGATATCCTTGATTTCGGTATTCACGGCTGGGCCATGAGCCGCTATTCCGGTTGCTGGGTCGCGATGAAAACCATCGCCGAAACGGTTGAAAGTTCGGCCGCGGTCGATGTCGCGCCGGATCGCATCACGCCGATCATCCCCGATAATTTTGCCATGCCCGAAGGCGGGCTCCATATCCGTTGGCCCGACACGCCAAAGGATCAGGAACATCGCCTGATGAAATATAAACTCTATGCCGCCCTTGCCTATGCGCGCGCCAACAAGCTGAACAAAACCGTCATCGACAGCCCGAATGCACGGCTTGGCATCATCACGACCGGCAAGGCCTATCTTGATGTCATGCAGGCATTCGATGACCTTGGCATATCCGAAGCCGATGCCGCAAAAATCGGCATCCGCGTGCTGAAGGTCGGCATGAGCTGGCCACTCAACCGCGACGATGTGCGCGAATTTGCCATGGGCCTTGAGGAAATCATCGTCGTCGAAGAAAAACGCGCGGTGATGGAAAACCAGGTCAAGGAACAGCTTTATAACTGGCGCGAAGATGTCCGCCCGACCGTGATCGGCAAATTCGATGAAAAGGGCGAATGGATTCTGCCCTCGATGGATGAACTGACCCCGGCGCGCATCGCGGTTGTCCTCGCACAGCGCATCAAGCGTTTCTATGACAGCCCGAAAATCCACGAACGCATCGACTGGCTGGAACAGAAGGAACGCGAAATCGCCGAACCGCGCCCGGATGTCGCGCGCATTCCGTGGTTCTGCCCGGGTTGCCCGCATAACAGCTCCACCAAGGTCCCCGAAGGCAGCCGTGCCATGGCCGGGATCGGGTGCCATTACATGGTCAACTGGATGGACCGTTCGACCGAAACCTTTACCCATATGGGCGGCGAAGGTGTCACCTGGATCGGGCAGGCCCCCTTTACCAACACCAAGCACGTCTTCCAGAATCTGGGTGACGGCACCTATTACCATTCCGGGTCGCTTGCGGTGCGCGCCGCCGTCGCGGCCGGTGTCAACATCACCTATAAAATCCTGTTTAACGATGCGGTTGCCATGACCGGCGGACAACCGGTTGACGGCCCGCTGACCGTGCCGCAAATCACCCGCCAGATGGCCGATGAAGGCGTGAAACGCATCATCGTTTTGTCCGACGAGCCCGATAAATACCCGGTTCCGTCGCATTTCGCCGATGGTGTTGATATCCGCCACCGCGACGAATTGGACAATACCCAGAAAGAACTGCGCGAAATCGAAGGTGTCACCATCCTGATCTTTGATCAGACCTGTGCAGCCGAAAAACGCCGCCGTCGCAAACGCAAACTGATTGTCGATCCGCCCAAACGGGTTTTCATCAATGATCTGGTGTGCGAGGGCTGCGGCGATTGCGGTGAAAAATCCAACTGCCTGGCCGTTGTCCCGGTCGAAACCGAATTTGGCCGCAAGCGCGCCATTGACCAATCGGCCTGTAACAAGGATTTCTCCTGCCTGAATGGCTTCTGCCCAAGCTTCGTCACCATCGAAGGCGGATCGTTGCGCAAACCCGAAGCCGCCGCCAAAAGCGGCAATGCAGGCGATGCCATCTTCGCCAGCCTGCCGCGCCCGACCCTGCCCGACATCACCGATCCGTGGTCGGTTCTGATCACGGGCGTTGGCGGCACGGGTGTCGTGACCATCGGTGCCCTGCTTGGCATGGCCGCCCATATCGAGGGCAAGGGCATTGTCGGCCTTGATATGGCGGGATTGGCGCAAAAAGGCGGTGCCGTCGTAAGCCACATCCGCTTTGCCGATACGCAGGAAAAACTCCATGCCGCACGCATTCCGGCGGGCGAGGCCAATGTGGTGCTGGGTTGTGACCTTCTGGTCGCGGCAAGCTTCGAAGGCCTTGCTAAGATGCGCCGCAACTTTACCCAGGCGGTCATCAACACCCACGAAACCGTCACCGGTGCCTTTACCCGCAACCCCGATTTCCAGTTGAAATCGAACGAGCATATGAAGGTCATTTCCGATGCGTGCGGTGCCGATGCGGTGAACTTTGTCGAAGGCAGCGATATCGCCACCCGCCTGATGGGCAATTCGATTGCCACCAACCTGTTCATGCTGGGGGTCGCATGGCAGCGCGGCCTGATCCCAATCACCGAAGAAGCCCTGATGCAGGCGATTGATCTGAACGGTGTCGCGATTGATATGAACAAGCAGTCCTTCTATTGGGGCCGCCTGTTTGCCCATGATCCGAAACGCGTGCTTGATGTCATCGGCCCGAACGAGGCCGAGGCACATCCGATTGCCACCACGCTTTCGGATATCATCGCCAAACGCAAAGCCTTCCTGACCGATTATCAGAACGCGGCCTATGCCAACCGGTTTGTCGCACTGGTCGACAAGGTTGCCGCGGCTGAAAAACGCCTTGATGGGGGTGATGATCTGGCCCGGACGGTGGCGAAATATTACTTCAAACTACTCGCCTACAAGGACGAGTATGAAGTTGCCCGCCTTTATACCGACCCGGCCTTCAGGGCCAAACTCGCCAAAAACTTCACCGGTGATTACAAAATCCGTTTCCATCTCGCCCCACCGGCCTTCGCCGACAAGGACCCGGAAACCGGCCACCTGAAAAAGCAGGCCTTTGGCCCGTGGATGATGAACGCCTTTGGCATTCTTGCGAAATTCAAGTTCCTGCGCGGCACGGCACTCGATCCGTTCGGTCGTACCCATGAACGCAAAATGGAACGCCAATTGATCGCCGATTACGAGGCACTGGTGGACGAGGTCATCAAGGGCCTTAACCATGACAATGTCCGGATTACCAACGCGCTTCTGGCCCTGCCCGAACAGATCCGTGGTTACGGCCATATCAAGGATGGCAATATCGACAAGGTCAAAACCCGCGAGGCAGAACTGCTTGAACAGTTCCGCAATCCGCCGGAGCATCTGAAAGCCGCGGAGTAATCCGCAGTCCAGAAAACTGCCAGAAAACAAAGGGGCCGCTGATCATGCGGCCCCTTTTTTATGTTGATGTTACGCCAGTCGCGGCCGTGGCCCGCCCAGCGGGAAATGCAGATCGGGCAAAACCCGTGCCGCCCGACGGCGCAGATCACGCACCGGATGTTCGCGAAGCTGTCGACTGCGATAACTTGCAATCATGTCATCGGTCGCCTGATAGCCATCGTCAATCCCGCGATCAAGGTTCTCCCACGTCCAGTCGTAATTGATATGGGGTGAAACCGGGATTTCGATGATGTCGATCTTCCGCCCGCTTTCGGCGACTTCACGCTTGAAGGCCTTGACCGCATCCTCGCTTGCCGATGCGGCAAACAGCATGATCAGGTTGTTAAGCGCGTCATAAAGATTTTCCGGCTGACGCACCTGCTTAAGGTCCAGAATACGGCTGACCCAGACTTCCTCGACATCGGGATGATGGCGCAGGAAATCAAAGAAATTGACCGTATCAACCGTCGCCCCCTCGCAATAGGTATCGCCGTTTATTTCAACCGGTTCCTCGATAAACGGCAGGGCCGAACAGGCACAAAGCGTTTGCGCATTCATTTGCGGCAGGTTGTAATGATCGGGCTTGTTGGTAAACAGCTCCAGCCGCTGCTGTGTCAGGTTATAGGCATTATGGAAAAGTGCTGGTTTATCGGGCTGATACAGCCGGTCAAAATCCAGCCGATCCAGGAACATGCTGTCAGGCGAATAGATTTTCGCCAATCCCTTGGTCTTGGTCTGATACATCGCGCCCACCATAAAGCGCGACAGCGGATTGACCGCCAGAATACCATTCAACAGCACATCGTTGAGGTTATGGGGCGTCCAGTATTTCGGATTGCCCATGAAATGGCGGACATGCTCGGCGGCTTCGGCCATCGCTTCTGGCACGATCAGCCCCTGATAACTGTCCGGGTTAAAGAAATAGGAAAGCCGGTTGGCGAAATCGGAAAAGAAATCCGGCGCAAAGGCCGATGCAATCGGAAAGCGGTCATAAACGCTTGCCGGGCGGAATATCTTGCGGAAGAACCCAATCGTCTGATCAAGTTCCTGTCCCTCGTCCGCCTGATGCCAGGCCACAGAAAGCCACGCACCGATACAGGCAGACGACCAGATATCGAACGTGATATCGGGTTCCTGCTGAAGTCGTTTCAGAACCCCGATACTTAATCCGACGGCAGGTCCCCCGCCGGACAAAAAGATTGCCCGTTTGATTTTTCTCACAGCTATCTCCCACTCATTTGCCGTTAAACGGCTGAACACCCGAACGCTGCGTTGGAATAACGCCGCAGTTGCCAGCGCTTCCACCCAGGAGATATCGGCCCGTCTCACGCGGACCTCTGAAGCTAAGAATAATTATAACCTATTCAATATTTAAGATAATTTACCATTCGACATCAAACTTATGAAAGTTTGGAACAAATATAGACCATCGAATAGTATGAAAACCCAAATATCTATACCAGTAAAATGCTTCGTAACTTTTATTTCATTATTGATGTGACGGCCGTCACAGGCAGAAATATACTTCCATGATCGCCAATCTCATAAATAAAGAAGGCCGCCAATTTGGCGACCTTCTGTAATTCTACGATTCGGCAATCCGTTATTCGTAATAACCGACCATAAAGATTTTGCCATCATGGGGTTTTACCCAGGTTTTCTTTTCGGCAAGTTTCTTGGTTTCCGGGTGGGTCCAGGTATAGTTGGACCAGCCGCCATCCGGGTTCGTCTTGCCAGTTTCCACCATGTCGCGAATGATGAAATTGCTGTTCACATCCTGAAGATCCCAGATTTTCGGATTGTTGATCAGCTTCGGATTGATCGCATGCGTCAGGAACGTGCCCTTTTCACCATCGGCGACAATCACATAAAATTCGTCAAAGACATATTCACCGTCCTTGTCGTTGAAGGTGGCAAAGGACTTGTCCTGTCCGACCTGATCGTAAAGTGCGATGGCCTTATCGACCAGTTCCTGTGCGGTTGCCGCCTTGTCCTGGGCCTGTGCAAGGCCGGTGGTCAGGCAAAGTGCGGTCATGGCAGAAACAAAAAGACGCATAAATGTTGTCATCAGGTAATCCCCTTTGATGAACCTGTTGGAAGTAAAATGGAAAATGGATCAGACCGCCCGCAAACGGGCGACAAGCCCGTCCACAGATGAACTCAAACCGGTCATCTGGCGGCCAAGCTCGCCGGTTGCCTGCCCGACGGAATCCGCTGAATCGCGGGTGGCACGGGCAATTTCACGCACATCGCCAATCCCGCCTGATACGGTTTCGGCATACCCGGCGGCTTCCGAAATGCTGTTGCTGATCTGGCCGGTGGCCGTCCCCTGCTCCAGCACCGCATCGGCGATGGCTTTAAGGATAGCGTTGACGTCATTGACACTGGCAACAATCGTCTGGATCGCCTCGACCGCAAGAACGGTTTCCGTGCGGACATTGGCGATTTCCGTCGCAATTTCCTCGGTCGAACGTGCCGTCTGGCTGGCAAGGTTCTTGACCTCGTTTGCCACAACCGCAAAGCCCTTTCCGGCATCCCCGGCACGGGCCGATTCAATCGTCGCGTTAAGCGCTAAAAGGTTGGTCTGTTCGGCAATATTGCCGATCAATGCCGCAACATCCTCGATCCTGACACTGGCTTCTTCAAGCTTGCGGATTTTGGCATCTGCATCCAGTGCCTGCTCGCTTGCGGCCTGTGCGCGTCGGCTGCTTTCCTGGATTTCGTTGCTGATCTGGGAAATGGCGGCCGCAAGGCTGTTGGCGGCCTCTGAAATCTCGCCCATATTGCGGCTGGATTTGCCCGACGCATCATAGGCATTCTCGCTTTGCTGATCGGTGCGTTCGGCATTGGTCAGCATGGCACTGGCCGATGCCCCGATTTCCTCGATCGCAGCACTGACTGCGGTTGCCGTCCCCTTGACCGATGTTTCGATCTCGGCGGCAAGTTCCTGCATGATCCGGCGTTTTTCCTCGGCCGCCTTGGCTTCGTCCTCTATGCGTTTGCGCTCGGCTTCCTTCAAACTTTCGGCATTCTGGCGGAACACTTCAACCGCCCCTGCCATGCTGCCCATTTCATCGGTCCGCCCGGTAAAGGGCACATCGATATCCGCCCGACCATCGGCAAGTTCGCGCATCACTGCCGTCAACCGTTTGACCGGCACGCCGATCACGCGCGTGATGGCAAAACTGATCAACACCATCGCAAGGACGGCGACAACCGATGCAATGATTGTCTGATTCTGGGCTGCCATGCCAGCTGCCATCGCATCCGAACTGGCAACATCCATGCGGCTTTCCGCCGTTTCACGAAGCTCGGCCAAGGTTGCCATCAGGCTTTCGTAATCCGACTGTGCCGACCACGAAAAACTCAGCGCCCCGGTATACTCGATATCAAGCATCCCCAGAACCTGGTCGATCTTGGCAAGGTAATCTTCGTAAAGCTTGGCCGCGCCTTCCGCGATCTCGCGTTCCGGCCCCTGCATGTTCCGATCACCCAGCATCTGGGTAAACGCATCGCGGGCCGCCGTAATCTGCGACTGCAATTCCGCATTCACGCTGCTCATGCGGTCTTCGTCAACGCCTGCCGCCGACCATGACAGCAGACGATAGACCGTCTGATGAACCTTTGTGACATTGCGGTCGATATTGCCGATATCGCGGACCTCCGGATAGGCCTCCGAAACGGCAAATTCCAGACCGTTGCTAAGTGATACAATCGCGCGTCCCCCGATGACGCCCACAATGGCAATGGCGATAACCCCGATCAGCGGCAGAACCGCCAACTTGGTACCGATATTCAGATTGACGAAAGTTTTCATTCTGTAACGTTCTAACCAATTGTAACTACAAGGATATCAGGCTGCTGCCCCAACAGCTTCCCGGAAGGCGGTGACTATGGCGTCACCCTTATTTTTGCGATGTCCCTTAACCACGTCATTGGCGACACAGCGATCATCCGCCCGCAGCATTTCGCAGGCCGCGAAATACTTGCGCGGCAAATGCCGACCGTTTGTTTTTATTGAAAATGTGGTGATGTGCCGGGCATGACCGGGCACGGATATATGTGCAGCCCCGCGCCGGATAAGGTTCGGACCAGCATATCGGATATGACGCCCCCGCGTCCCGATGCCGTTCCCCGATACAAGCCCGTGGCCTGCTACCGCTTTCGCAGCCCGTCCTATCCCCGCCATCGTACCCCCACGATCCGACAGACGCGCAAAAATGCACCCCGTCATACAGGTTTCCGCGGCATGAACCGATCTTGATCGTTTCCAGGGATATTTTCTTCTATCACCTGACCGCGCGGCAGAGTGTAGTCAGCGACCACTAGCGCAACCAAGTGACATGTTTGTTAGGATATTAGTTCAAAAATAAGACAAGAAATACTACCCTACGGTATATTTTTCCTATCACGTCCACGTATAAGTATAAAGTGACAAATACTTGTACATTTGCCGATTGTATCGGGTTTTGCCTTTGGATTTAAATCATCACGGAATAACGATATCGCCATCCGCCCCCGGAGTCATCCGGCCTGCTGCCGTCCTTCCGAATGAAATCAGTAATTTCTTTCTGCGCGCTGCTGACAGTTTCCGGTCCGGCTCAGGTGCCGCGCGCACAATGGCTGCTTCAAACCTGTCGGCAACGATCAATCCGACATCAACCGGGATCAGGTCGCGCGGAAATTCCATCGGCACGGCAAAGAAAAACCGGTCGCAATAATCAAGATAGCTTTCCCACTTCTGATCAACGCGAAAATCCTCGACCGACGATTTGACCTCGACCGCCCAAAGATCACCCTTTTCCCCAAGGGCCAGAACGTCAAGCCTCCGCCCGTTGCCAAGCCTAAGCTCGGTCAGACAAGCCATGCGATGATGATACAAAAGACGGCAAACGCCTTCTGTGACTTCGCTTGTGATTTGGGGGCGATTGCGTTCATTCATCGCCACAGGATACAAAAACAAAAGCCCGCTCGAAAGCGGGCTTTGCATCTTGGCGCGACACTCCTGACACAGCAGATCAGCTCATGCCAAGCGCACGTTTGTAAACCTCAAGGATTTCTTCCTGTTCGGTGCGTTCGTGGTCTTCCATTTTGCGCAGACGGATGATCTGGCGCAGGATTTTCACGTCATAACCAAGCGCCTTGGCTTCACCGTAAACTTCCTTGATATCGGCCATCAGGTTGGCCTTTTCTTCTTCAAGGCGTTCGATACGTTCGACATAGCTCGCAAGCTGATCGGCTGCGATTCCACCGACTTCGGTCATTCCTGATATTCTCCGATCATGTTTGCGCAGCGGAAACCGGTGCGCTGAATTTTAATGCGGCGCGACGATACTCAATGCGCTTTGCCATGACAAGACCCGTTAACCCCGCAACTTCCAAACGGCTGTCAGACCGCCGATTTTTCGCCGGGCACCGTATGCGCAATCAGGTTATCGGCCACCGCAAGCAACGCATCGCGCGGGCTTGCGCCGTTTTCCACCGCATCGGTATAAATCTCGCGCTGGCGGCGTGCGCTTGTGCCGCGTGCAATAATGGTGCGCGCATGCTCGACTTCCGCGACACAGCCGAAATGCTCGGCATCCGGGCGGATCAGTTCGATGATTTCTTCCAGCAGATCGGCATAGGGCACAATCTCCGCCCGGCCAAAATCAATCAGCCCGGTCTTTTCCCCGGCGTCGCTTCCATACCGGCACGCCCGCCAGCGGTTTTCACGCACCAGCATGTTGGAATAAATCCGCCACCGCTGGTTATTGCGCCGCAAACGATACAACATCCGCATCAGGCATCGCGTGATCGACGCCACACAGATCGCGTCTTCCAGATCGGTACAGACATCGGCAATCCGCATTTCAAGCGTCGGCCAACGGTCAGACGGGCGCAAATCCCACCAAAGCTTGGTGCCATCCTCGATCACCCCGGCCTGGATCAGCATATCAACATGGCGGCGATATTCCGCCCATGATCCGAACACTTCGGGCAATCCGGTACGCGGCAGGTTATCAAACACCGAAAGCCGAAATGTCTGAAGCCCGGTATCGCGCCCGCGCCAGAATGGCGAACTGGTGGTCAGTGCCAGAAGATGTGGCAGAAAATAACTCGCCTGCGCCATCAGCTCGATCCGCAGGTCATCATCCTCGATCCCGACATGCACATGCATCCCACAAATCAGAAGCCGGTCAACAACCGTGCGAAGGTCACGCGCAATCGTGCTGTAACGCTCGCCCTCGGTGTGTTTCTGACTGTCCCATTGCGCAAACGGATGGGTCGATGCCGCCAGCAACGCCATATCATAGCGCGCGGCAATATCGGCAACCGTGCTGCGCATATGCGTTAACTGGTCACGCGCCTCTGCCGCACTATTGCAAACCTTGGTGCCGGTTTCGACCTGGCAGCGCATGAATTCGCTTGAAACCTGATCGCCCAGCGCATCCTTGCAGTCTTTCAGAAACCCCGCTGCCGGGTCCGTCGCCAGATCGCGACTTTCGCGGTCCACCAGCCAGAATTCTTCCTCGATCCCGATGGAAAAGCCCGGTTCGCGCGAATGGGACACCGCCAAATCAGTCTCTCCTGATTTTATAAAGGTTCGGGTCGGCCAGGATGTCGACAAACGCATCGCCAAGGATTTTGGCCCATTTTTCACATCCCGCATCAGTATCAATCAGATCCTGCCGGATTTCAATCGACACACAGGGCAATCCACCGGCTTCGCCGTGATGATCGATGGTGTAATCGGCCATATGCTGCCCGGAATAGGGTTCGTTATCACCAATCGTCAGATCGGGATTCTGTTCACGAAGCTTTGCCAGCAACGGTACGGGAATACGATCATCGCGATCCCAAAGAATGCCGATTTCCCACGGGCGTTCAAACCCTTGGAAAACCGGGGTAAAGCTGTGAATGGCGATCAGGGCCGGAACGATTTTATGGGCATGGAAATTGGCAATCCGTTCCTCGATGGCCCCGTGATAGGGCAGGAAAATCTCGCGGATGCGTTTCATATGCTCGGTCGGGGAAACGTTTTTGTTTCCCGGCACCACCGTCTGATCGGCGATTTCGGGCATCCCGGTCGGGTCCCAAAGCTGCCGGTTGCAATCAATCACCAGCCGCGAATAACCGCCCAGAACCGCCGGGCAATCAAACCGCTCCACCAGAATTTCGGTCACCTTGCGTGCCCCGATATCCCACCCGATATGGCGTTTGCGTTCTTCTTCGGGCAGGCCCAGCGTACCAAGGCTTTTGGGGATTTCGCGCGAAGCATGGTCACAGACAAAAAGCGAATGCCCCTTGCCGTTCTCGTTCAAAACCTCAAACGGTGCGGGATCATCATGGCCCAGCAGCGACCCGGTATGGTGGCTCACGCGAATTCTCCTGAAATTGGGGCAGCTTGAAATTTTCGGGTCCGGAACCGGCACGGACCGGCAATCGGACCCCGTTGAACTATCAATTTATTGCAGGACTGACAAGCTCGCCCGCACGCCCACTTTACAACAGTTCAACGGACACTTTGCAGCAACGCCAAACATCCCGTAAAGTGGTATGACCAATAAAACGAAACGCATTGTCGGCTGGTCTCGGTCGCTGCTGGAGTGTTCAAAACATGCCGCCTGTCAAACCTGCACAATCTTCCGACACGGTTGATGCCAACCGGCCCAAACGGATTGCCGATCAGGTTGCCGACAAGCTTCTCGACATGATCACCGCGGGCATGTTCCTGCCAGGCGACCGTCTGCCAGGTGAACGCCAGCTTGCCGAAGACATGAAAGTCAGCCGCGTTTCGGTCCGTGCCGCCCTGCAAAAACTCAAAACCCGTGGTTACCTGCGCGCGGTTCAGGGCGGCGGCACCGAAGTCCTGTCATCCACCGGGGTCGAAATGGACACCGCGATGACCGATCTTGTCCGGGACTCGCTTAACAATCTGCGCGACCTGCAGGAAATCCGCTGCACGCTGGAAACATGGGCCGCACGGCGGGCCGCCATCAATGCCAGTGACGAGGATATCGAACTACTGCGCATCGCCTACCGGCAGGCCCACGATCCGCGTCGCGCGCCCAAATACCGTGCCGATGATGACCATCGCCTGCATATGATGATCGGCCGCGCCAGCGGATCAATCATCTATTACCACGTCATGAAAATGCTTCACGATGTCCTGCAGGCCGCCCTGACCGAAATCCGCTTTAACAATCTTTCCGGCCCGTCCTTTGACCGGATGGTGCAGGAACATCATTATGCGATTGTCGAAGCCATCGCCGCCCGTGACCCGGACGCCTCGGAAAAAGCCATGTCCGAACATTTACAGGCGGTCATCGAATATTTCAAACTGGCCGCAGTGAACAAACCGAACTGAGCCGCAAATACAAAGACAATGACAAGAACGATAAAAACACGACCAATCAGGGAAACCAGACATGACGACATCGCGCGACACGCTTTTGCAGTTGATGGATGCCGCCCTTAAGGCCGCCGATCCTGCGGTCCAGATTCCGCGCAACCTGCCGACAAAGCCCAAGGGCAAAACCATCGTCATCGGTGCGGGCAAGGCATCGGCGAACATGGCGCGCGCTTTCGAGCAGGCATGGGATGGCGATATGACCGGTCTGGTCGTCACCCGCTATGGCCATGCCGTCCCGTGCGACAAAATCGAAATTGTCGAAGCCTCCCACCCGGTCCCCGATGCCGCCGGGCAAAAGGCCGCCCAGCGTATTCTCGATATCGTCAAATCCGCTGGTCCCGATGATCTGGTGGTCTGCATGATTTCGGGCGGCGGGTCGGCGCTTCTTGCCCTGCCCGGTCCGGGTCTGACACTCGAAGACAAACAGGCCATCAGCAAGGCATTGCTTCATAGCGGCGCGACGATTTCCGAAATGAACTGTGTGCGCAAACATCTGTCGGCGATAAAGGGCGGCAGGCTTGCCGCCGCCTGTGCCCCTGCACGCATGGTCACCTATCTGGTCTCCGATGTGCCGGGCGACGATCCGGCGATCATTGCATCCGGTCCCACGGTTGCCGATCCGACAACCGGGCAGGATGCGCTTGATATCATCCGCCGTTACCGGATCGAAATCCCGCTTGCCGCGACCGAACTCTTGAATAACGACATCCATGAAACCGTCAAACCGGGCGACAAATGCTTCGACGGGCATGAAGTGATCATGCTGTCACGCCCGCAGGATAGTCTGGAGGCCGCGGCCAAAGTCGCCCGCGACCTTGGCATCAATCCGGTCATTCTGGGCGACGCCATCGAAGGCGAAGCCCGCGAGGTCGCCATCGTCCATGCCGGGATCGCCCATCAGGTCGCCAATCACGGCCAACCCGCCACCAAACCCTGCGTGCTGCTATCGGGCGGTGAAACAACCGTCACCGTCCGCGCCAAGGGCGGCCGTGGTGGCCGCAACAGCGAATTTCTGCTCTCCCTCCTGATCCAGTTCCGCGATCACGAAGGGTTCAGCGCGCTTGCCATCGATACCGACGGCATTGACGGCAGCGAAGATAACGCCGGTGCCATCATCGACCCGACAAGCTGGCAAAAGGCCATTTCGGCCGGGATCGATCTTCGGGAATATCTGGCCAATAACGACGCCTATAGCGCATTTGCCAAAATCGACGATCTCCTGATCACCGGCCCGACGCTGACCAACGTAAACGATTTCCGCGCCATCCTGATCGAATAATCAGGGATCAGGATTTCGGCATCCACGGGCGGATCCACTCAAGCCCCGCAACAGTATCGCCATGCGGCTTGTATTCGCAGCCGATCCAGCCGTCATACCCGACCCGATCCAGCATATAAAACAGGAACGGATAATTAAGCTCGCCGCTATCGGGTTCACGGCGGCCCGGCACACCGGCAATCTGGATATGGGCGGTTTTGTCCAGATGCCTGTCCAGACGGGCCGCAATATTCCCGCCGACAATCTGCGCATGATAAATATCGAATTGCAGCGCCAGATTTGGATGATCAAGCTGATCAAGGATCACGGCGGCCTGTTCGACGGAATTTAACAAATAACCCGGCATATCGACCGGATTGATCGGCTCGATCAGGATTTTGACCCCGGCCTGTTCGGCCAGATCGGCGGCATAAAGCAGATTGTCGCAATAAAGCCGCGCCAGTTCCCCGGCATCTTCGCCCTTGCCCATCACACCCGCCATGCAATGCACCATCCTGCATCCGGTCGCGGCTGCGTAATCAAGCGCCTTGACCACGGAATCGCGAAACGCATC
This sequence comes from Thalassospira permensis NBRC 106175, assembly GCF_000714555.1. Classification (NCBI taxonomy): domain Bacteria; kingdom Pseudomonadati; phylum Pseudomonadota; class Alphaproteobacteria; order Rhodospirillales; family Thalassospiraceae; genus Thalassospira; species Thalassospira permensis. Next base: position 29,185 of record NZ_AUNC01000026.1, read on the forward strand.
CTCCCGCCCCGGTCGGCAGGCAAGCCCGCGCTCGCCCTTTTCCCAATCCCCGGTCGGCATATTGAACAAAACCTGTTCAAGGCCATTATCGCTCAGCAGCGATTTGACACTGGCCATCGGCATGTCATAGGCGCCGACATATTCGACCCCGCCAAACCCGGCCGCCGCCGCCGCGGCAAACCGTTTTTCAAACGGCAGATCGGCAAACAGGAATGAAAGATTGGCACTAAAACGGGGCATTGGGCACCTGCTTGGGGGATGATTTCGGGATGTCATGGTTTCGCATCACCGCCGCCGCGTCAATGCCAAAGCAGGACGGCACTCCGGACACCTTCATCACACGGCACCATCTTTGGCAATTTCGTCCGCCATCCACGCGCCAAATGCCTCGACTTCCCTGATATTGGCACTCCTGCCGGTATGGATCAGGTGATAATGATGCCCTTCCATCACCGGGCCGAACGGCTGCACCAGAAGCCCGGCGGCGATTTCCGAACGCACCATTTCCGAACTGGCCAGAACGACACCCTGCCCCGCAATCGCGGCCTGAATGGCATGGGTATCGTCGCTGAAACTAAGCCCGCTTGATAAATCGACATCATCCAACCCGGCCCGCTTGCACCACCGCGCCCAGGTCGGCGTTGCCTCGTCCGGGCGCAACCATTCCAGATGCAAAAAGGTCTGCCCGCGCAGGTCGTTGGGCTGTTGGATGTTTAACATCGGGCTGCAAACCGGCGCGAACCGGTCGGCAAACAGGGTCTGCACCACCATGCCCGGAAATGGCCCCCTGCCATATCGCACCGCCGCATCGGCCATCCCCGAATGAAGGTCAACCACCTCGGCCGAAGTATGCAGCCGCAAATGAATATCGGGATGTGCTGCCTGAAACCCGCCAAGGCGTGGCAACAGCCACTTGGCGGCAAACGATGCCAGCACCGATACCGTCAGCCCGCGTTGGGGTTTGCGCGCCTTGACCCGGTCAATGGCGGCGGCAAAACCGGCAAAACCATCGCGCAACGTCGGATAAAGCTCCTGCCCGGCGGCGGTCAGTGTCACCTGCCTTGGCTTGCGATCAAACAACCGCACACCAAGGGTTTCTTCAAGCAATCGCACCTGATGGCTGATCGCGGTTGGCGTCACGGCAAGTTCGGACGCCGCCCGCTTGAAACTAAGGTGTCGGGCGGCGGCCTCAAAAGCACGCAGCGTCGCAAGCGGGGGCAAGGGCATATGGATGAACTCAATTCATCTATTGGCTGAGATATTCGATTTTGATCAAAGCCTATATCCAAGTCAAATATGGGGCAACGCAAATCGAAACAGATGAACACAGATTATCACAGATCATCATTAACGATCAAAGGTGCCCCATGACAACCATCCTTCATATCGACAGCAGCGCCCGCCCCGGCCGATCCGACACCCGCGCCCACGGCTCCCACTCGCGCCGCCTTACCGCCAAATTCATCGAACAATGGCGCGCCGCCCGCCCGGATGACGAAATCATCTATCGCGATGTCGGTGCCAATCCGCCCAGCCCCGTAACCGGTGACTGGGTTCACGCGGCCTTCACCAAACCCGAACAGCGCGAAGACTGGATGCATCAGGTTCTGGCCGAAAGCGACGAACTGCTTGCCGAATTGCTGCGTGCCGATGTGATTGTTGCCGGGGTGCCGATGTATAATTTCGGCATGCCCGCCCAGATGAAGGCATGGATCGAAAACATCGTCCGCGTCGGCGTCACCTTCGGCTTTGACCGGTCGCGTGATGGCGTCCCCTACTGGCCAATGCTGACCGGTGGCAAATCACTGGTGGTTTTATCCTCGCGCGGCGATTTCGGATATGATCCGGGTGGACGTGTTGCCCATCTTAACCATGTAGAAGGCGGCGTCTTTGCCCCGCTGGAATATATCGGCATAACCGATCAACATAGTGCCGCCATCGAATATGACGAATTCGGTGACGACCGCACCCAAAAATCCATCGCCGATGCCGAGGCAAAGGTCAAAGATATCGTCCTGCAATTGCAGGCACGTCACACGCAGGATTCAGATGTCGCCATGACGGCCTGAACAACATGACGGCACCATCACCATCACCGGGGGACGAACGCCCCCTCATTCTCCCGGTGGTGTTTTTGCCGGTTTTTGTGCCGGGTTTATTTGTTCCGATACCTCGCCCGCCATCAATCCGGTGATCAGGCGCGCACCCTTTTTACGAAACAGATAGCTCCACACCCACTGCACCATCACAAGCGCGGGCGCGCGCAAACCAATCAGGAAATAGATATGCGCAAGCCCCCAGAACCACCACGCCAGCCAGCCGCGCAGCTTGAACCCGTTCAGGTCAATCACCGCCCGGTGACGACCAATCGTCGCAAGATTTCCGGCATGGCGATAGGCAAATGGTGGTGTTTCGCGGCTTCTCATATGATCGATAATACGCCCGCCAACATACTTGCCCTGCTGCTTGGCTGCTGGCGCAATCCCCGGCACCGTCATACCATCGCGCCACGGCACATGCGCCGCATCACCGATGACAAAAACATCCTCATATCCCGGCACCGACAGATCGGTATTGACCATCACCCGGCCACCCCGATCACATTCCCGCCCGGTCCAGTCGGCCAGATGATCAACCCGGACACCCGCGCCCCAGATGACATTGGCGCTCGGAATAAATTCATCACCGATCTGCGCACCCATCGCGGTAATGTCGGAAACCTGCTGATTGACCCGGACCTCGACCCCGATTTTTTCAAGCGACTTGCGGGTATAGTCCGATAGATCCTCGGGAAAAGCACCCAGCAATCTGGGGCCGCCTTCGGCAAGGATGATGCGTGCATCACGCGGATCAATCCGGCGGAAATCATGGGACAATGCCTGCTTGGCAAGCTCGGCAATCGCCCCCGCCATCTCAACCCCGGTCGGCCCGCCGCCAACCACAACAAAGTTCAGCAACCGCCGACGTTCTTCAGGATCTTCGCTGTTTTCCGCGCGCTCAAACGCCAGAAGCAGGCTTTTGCGGATATCGGTCGCCTCGGTAATGTTTTTAAGGCCCGGTGCGACCATCGCCCAATGATCATTGCCGAAATAGGACGTCACCGCCCCGGTCGCGATCACCAGATAATCGTACGAAAGGTCGCGATCCCCCGCGATGATCCGCTTACCCGGCAAATCAAGCCCGGTAACCCCGCCCATGAAAACGGAAACATTGGGATAGCGGCTGAAAATACTGCGGATCGGCCAGGCGATTTCGGCGGGCGACAGGTCGGCGGTCGCCACCTGATAAAGCAGCGGCTGAAACAGATGATGATTGCGCTTGTCGATCAGGATGACGTCAACCTCATCCCTGCCTGCAAGTTTCCTGGCGGCACTCATGCCGCCGAAACCTGCGCCAACGATTACCACCCGCTTTCTGTCCGTCATGCCGGTCATGCTCCTGTATCGCATTGGTCCGACCCCGGTTCTAGCTAGTCAGGAACGGCGATCATTGCAAGTTATTCAAAAAGAACAATTGGATGGACATTTTTGTCCTCTTACCGGAACGCGCGACAAGCTATTGCGTTCCGATTATAAGATTTTACATTCATCCGCCCCAAGCCCCCCAAGCCCCAAAAGAGGCCCCCATGATCAACGATTTCGCCCTTCATCCGCAACTTGCCGCCGACACCGATCTCGTCACCGATGGCCCGCTATCCCATGTCCTGTTGATGAATGACGCCCGCTATCCGTGGCTGATCCTTGTGCCAAAACGCGCCAATCTGGTCGATTATGATGATCTGAGCGCGGATGAACGCAAATTGCTGGGTGATGAATGCGCGATTGTTTCTGCAACGCTGAAACGCCGTTTCAACGCCGATAAAACCAATGTCGCGATGCTCGGCAACATGGTTCCGCAACTCCATTGCCACGTCGTGGCCCGGTTCAAAAATGATGCCGCATGGCCCGGCCCGATCTGGGGTGTCGGCAAGGCCGAACCTTATGACGAGGAAACCGGCAATGAACGTCTGGCGATCCTGCGGGCTGATCTGATTTCGGCTTTCAAGCATCTGTAATTTCCCGCTTTGCCGCTCCTTGACGCATATCAAGGAAGATGAATTTGGAATAATGCAAAAGACGGACAGAACGAATTTTCGGGATGTCCGTCATGCAACTCGCCCTTTACGAAAAATACGACCTGCGTCTGCCGCGCTATACCAGCTATCCGACCGCACCGCATTTCAGTGCGTCGGTGAATGGCAGGGTTTTCGAAAGCTGGCTGGGTGACCTCGATCCCGCACAACCCTTATCGCTTTATCTGCATATTCCGTGGTGCCGGGAAATGTGCTGGTTCTGCGGCTGCAATACCAAAATCACCAAGCAATATGACCCGGTCGGCAATTTTGTTGTCGCCCTTCGGGCTGAAATCGCAAGCCTGCTGTCAAAGCTTGACCCCGCCCACCGTTTCAAGGTGTCGCACATTCATTTTGGCGGCGGCAGCCCGACGGCACTGAAACCCGAAGACCTGCGCGCGATCATGGCCGACCTGACCGATCGCATCGACATCCTTGACGATGCCGAAGTCGCCCTTGAAATGGACCCGCGCACGGCCACCCCGGAATTTATCGATGCCATGGCCGATTGCGGCTTTACCCGCGCCAGCATCGGCATTCAGGATTTCAACCCGTTTGTGCAACGTGCGGTCAACCGCGTGCAATCGTTTGAGCTGGTCGAAGATGTCATTGCCCGCCTGCGCGCGCACAGGATTTCGGGCATCAATGTCGATCTGATGTATGGCCTGCCGTTCCAGACCGTGGAAAGCATCATCGAAACCGTTGATCAGACGGTCACGCTCAACCCCGACCGCCTGTCGGTATTCGGTTATGCCCATGTGCCATGGATGAAAAAGCATCAGAACCTGATCCCGACCGAAGCCCTGCCTGACACCGCAGCCCGCTGGGCCCAGTACGAAGCCATCCAGACCCAACTGACCTCGCATGGTTACAGCGCCATCGGCCTTGACCATTTCGCCCGCGATGACGACGCCATGGCCATCGCGCAGAAAAGCGGCCTTTTGCACCGGAATTTTCAGGGTTACACCACCGACCGCGCCGAAGCCTTGATCGGTTTTGGCCCGTCTGCGATTTCGTCCCTGCCACAGGGCTATGCCCAGAACGACCCAGCCCTTGCCCGCTGGCAACGCGCGGTCGAGGCCGGAAAATGTGCGATTGAAAAGGGCATTGCGATTAGCAACGAGGATCGCATCCGGCGCGACATCATCAACGAACTGATGTGCAACCTGACGGTTGATGTCGCCGCCATCTGCGCCGATCACGGCACATCCGCCGACCGCTTTACATGCGAAATCGACCGGGTCCGCGCCATGACGCAGGATGGCATTGTCGAAGTTAACGGCACACACATCCACCTTACCGAAAGCGGCCGCCCGCTTGTCCGTGCGGTGTGTGCGGCGTTTGATACCTATCTTGATCACGCCCACGGGCGGCATTCACAGGCGGTCTAGATGTGGCTGTCAACAGGGCCGGATAACCCGGCCCTCAGACCGCTGACAAAGCACTCCCAATCCGATTGTCATTCCCAACCTGATCGGCATTCCCAACCTGACCGTCATTCCCGCGAAGGCGGGAATCCAGCTCTTTCAATGGGGCGCAGATTCCGGGTCTGCGCTCCGCTGCGCCCGGAATGACGATTTGATCAATCGCCAGGCCATTCCTGCCAGCCAACCAGCCCTGCTGCCCTCGACATCACCAAACGCCACCGACCAGGTGGGCTGGACGGACAGGACTGAACCGGATTGCACCAGACCGACCTCGCCCCAGTCCCTGCTGCCCCGAACAAACACCTCGGGCTCTCGATGGACACCACAAACGCACCTCGCCCCAAAGGCAAGAACACTGTCGCATGGCAGGCACAAATCCCGCCATCAATGACCCACGTTTCGGCATCTCCGAACGCACCATCGCCCCGCAGGCAACCGATCCCGCCCGCCGCTCCAGGCAAACCGATCCAAACCCGCCAAGCCAAGCCAAGCCAAGCCCGCCGCCCCCGGCATCGCCAAACGCCACCGCCCGGACGGACCACGCTGCCCTGAACAAGCACCTACCGCCCTCGGTTGACGCCGCAAACGCACCTCACCCCAAGGGCCACACGTTGCCGCATGGCAGGCACACAAATCCCGCCATCGATGACCAACCTTTCGGGACCTCCGAACACACCACC
>NZ_AUNC01000027.1:0-35362 GCF_000714555.1 Thalassospira permensis NBRC 106175
GACGGGGTTTGTCAGCGGTCTGGCCCCGCCGTTTGGCGGGGTTTTTCGTTTCGGCTCATGGGATTTGATCCCAGAGTTGTCAATTTTTCAAAATCGAAATTTTTATCGAGTGTTGAGGTTTTGGCTTCGGTAAATAAGGGTATTGATTGCTATTGGCTATAAATTGTCACAATTCATCGCTTGAAAATTTTCGAAAATGAAATATTTTATGGTCAATATCGAAACTAAAGCGCGGAAGTCATGCCATGCAGAACCATTCGGAATATGACCTGATCATTGTCGGCGGCGGGATCAACGGGGCGGGGATCGCCCGTGATGCAGCCGGGCGCGGGCTCAGGGTCCTGCTGTGCGAAATGAACGATCTGGCAAGTGCCACATCTTCGGCCAGCACCAAACTGATCCATGGTGGTCTGCGTTATCTTGAACATTATGAATTCCGTCTGGTCCGTGAGGCATTGAACGAACGAGAAGTCCTTCTGGGCAACGCGCCGCATATCATCTGGCCGCTGCGGTTTGTTCTGCCCCATGTTCCTGGCCTGCGACCGGCATGGATGATCCGCCTTGGCCTGTTCCTTTACGATCATCTTGGCGGACGCAAAAAACTGCCGGGCAGCGAGGGAATTTCACTGCGCAAGCACGTTGCGGGGCAGCCGCTCAATACCGGAATGGACAAGGCATTCGTCTATTCCGATTGCTGGGTCGATGATGCACGGCTTGTGGTTCTGAATGCCATGGATGCCCGCGAATGCGGTGCCGAAATCCTGACGCGTACCCGCTGTGTCGGTGCAACCCAACAGGATGGCAAATGGCAGGTCACCCTGAGTGATCGCGACAGCGATGCCGAACGCATCGTTAGTGGCAAGATGCTGATCAATGCCGCCGGTCCGTGGTGTGCCTCGCTGATTGATCCTGAGAATGGTGTGGTCGATGCCGAAACCAAGGCAAATATCCGTCTGGTCAAGGGTAGCCATATCGTGGTTCCGAAACTTTTCGATCATGATCATTGCTATATTTTCCAGAACCCGGATGGCCGCATCGTTTTTGCCATTCCCTATCAGGATGATTTCACCTTGATCGGCACCACCGATGTCGATTTTAACGGCGATCCGGCCAAGGTTGAAATCGGCGCTGACGAAGTCGATTATCTGTGCAAGCTGGCTGGTGATTATTTCGAAACACCGATTTCGGTGATGGATGTCGTCTGGTCCTATTCCGGGGTGCGTCCGCTATATGCGGGCGAGGGCGAAGTTGCCAACGCATCCAAAGTCTCGCGTGATTACACGCTCAAACTCGAAGCCGGGCAGGGCAAAGCCCCGGCGCTGCATGTGTTTGGTGGCAAAATCACCACCTATCGCAAACTGGCCGAGCATGCCTTGCAACTGATTTCAAAACAGCTTGGGGTGACTAATCGTCCCTGGACGGCGGGCGAAGTACTGCCCGGTGGTGATCTGCCCGATGCATCCTTTGAAAAGGCTCTGCAATCCTATGGTGCCCGATATGACTGGTTACCGGAAGCAACCCTGAAACGTCTTCTGCGTGCCTATGGCAGCAGGATCGAAAAACTGCTTGATGGCTGCAACAGCGTGGCCGACCTTGGCGTCTGTTATGGTTATGACCTGTATGAAGCCGAAGTGCGTTATCTGATTGATCAGGAATGGGTGCGTGGCGTCGAAGACCTTGTCTGGCGTCGCTCCAAACTTGGTTTGCGCCTGTCAGAAGATCAGATTGCGGGACTTCGCAAACGTCTGGCATCCGTATCATCGGACCAGATCGCGGCCCAGTAATCGGCTGGCCTTAATGCGCCGCGATTTCGCGGCGTAACTGTGCCAGCAAATCGCGGAGTTCCTGTTTGCGCGATGGGGTAATATCGCGCCAGTCATGGTCGTGAATGGCACCTTCAAGTGCATAAAGATAATTCACGCTGATCTGTTTTTCCCCGCCAAAGCGGAACAACAGGCGGCGTGCTGTTTCCTCCAGCCCTTCCTTGATCAGGTCGGATCGGTTTTCAATGCCGATCTCGGCCAGTTCGCGCGACGATGTCGGGCCGATATTACGCATTTTTTCCGTGCGGGTTCGGGGCAGGCATTATGGCGGGAATCCAGTCTGATCTATACGCGGGATTTCTGTGTGCTATGATGGCATATCAATAGTTTATGGCAGGTTCCGTGCCGATGTCATCCCTTCGCTTATCCGCCTTTTTATCTGCCCTGACGGCTGTTTTGACTGTCCTGCCGATGCGCGGCATCCTTGCGGCAACCAATGATCCTTCGGTGCCGGATTTGCAGCCGGGCTGGATGATGATTGGCCTTTTGGGCGGCCTTGCCCTTTTCCTGTATGGCATGGATCATCTTGCAACGGCGCTTAAAACGCTGGCCGGGGCAAGGTTGCGTGTGATCCTTGCCAAAATGACCCGCAACCGTTTTATGGCCGTCCTTTCCGGGGTGGCGATCACCGGGCTGGTGCAATCGTCGAGTGTGACAACTGTTCTTGTGGTCGGCTTTGTTTCTGCCGGATTGATGAGCTTCGCCCAATCCATTGCTGTGATCATGGGGGCCAATATCGGAACGACCCTGACGGCGCAGATTATCGCCTTCCGGATTGATGCCGTCGCGCCGTTGATGATTGCGGTCGGCTTTGGCGTCATGACGTTTTGGCGTGATCGAAGCTGGTCACTTGGCGGGCGTGCCCTGCTGGGGCTTGGGCTGTTGTTTTTCGGTATGGGCATGATGAGCGAGGCGATGGAACCGCTTCGCACCTATGACCTCTTCATCAATCTGATGGCGCAGATGACAAACCCGTTTTTGTCGATTGCGATTGCTGCGGCCTTTACCGCCCTTGTGCAATCAAGTTCGGCAACGACCGGCATTGTGATTGCCCTTGCAGGGCAGGGGCTTGTGCCGCTCGAAGGGGGGATTGCCCTGATCTTCGGGGCGAATATCGGCACCTGTATCACGGCCCTTCTGGTGACGATTGGCAAGAATCGCGATGCGATGCGCACCGCCCTTGGTCATGTGTTCTTTAACGTTGTCGGGGTGCTGATCTGGCTGCCGTTTATCCCGCAACTGGCCGGTTTCGTCCATGCCGTGTCTCTGGGCGAGGAGGGTGGTCAGGTCGACATCGCGCGTGAAATCGCCAATGCGCACAGCATTTTCAATATCGCCAATGTCGCGATCATGATCGGCTTTGTGCCGTGGATTGCGCGTCTGATCGAAAAATGTGTGCCGGTGCGTGATGTGTTCGAACCGCCGCTTGATCCGGCACCAAAATTTCTGGTCAATGAAATTGCCAATACCCCGTCTGCCGCTCTGATGCTTTTGCGCAAAGAAGTCATGCATATGGGCGATATCGTGTGCGATGTTGTAAGGCGTGGGCGCGAAACCATGCAAAACCCGACACTTGAGAAACTTGAAAAGATTGCCGAGCTTGATGACGGGGTTGACAGCCTTCAGGATGCGATTGCGCGGTTTGCTGGAAAACTGCGCCATTCGGAGTTGCTGCCATCGGATCAGAACCGGCTTTTGAACAAGCTTGCGATCAGCAATCATCTGGAGGCTATCGGCGATATTATCAGCGAGGAAATGACCGAGCTGGTTGGCAGATTGTTAGCCGAACGCAATCTGCCATTATTAGATAGCCGTGAAAAAATGTCCGAATTATTCACTTTTTCTGAAGAATGCCTCAAGCAGGCACTAACGGCCTTTGCCAGTGACGATGTTGAGGCCGCCAATCGTGTGTTGGCTCGTAAGGCAGAGTTCATCGAAAAAATGGACGTCACCCTGCGCCGGATCAGCGACGAGATCGGGCCAAGAGATGCGGATATCCGCCGTTACCGCACAGAAGTTGCGCTGGTCGAGCGTATCAACCGGCTATACGAACGCGCACGCCGCATTGCGCGGGCGTCACTGGCAATTACGCGCGATGACCGGGATGACAACAGCAACAGTCCGGAACGAACGCCGCACGGGCATCCGGTTGCACCTTAACAGCTGTTTTTTTCTCAGCGGTCGGCGGGCGGGGAATCTATATCTTTTTGCATGACCGTGACATCAAGGGCCCGATAGCCAAGATGGCGATAGAAATCCTGCATCGCGCTGTTTTCCGACCGCACCATTAATTGCATACGCCAGACGCCGTGTTCACGCAGCCAGTCTTCGCCGATGGCAACCAGCTTTTTGCCAAGCCCGGTTTTCTGATGGCTTGGTGCAACCGACAGATAATAAATCCAGCCGCGATGCCCGTCATGGCCGACCATCGCGGTGGCAATGATAACACCGTTGATATCTTCCCATACCATCAGGGTCGAATTGCGATCCGAGAGCGCAAATCGCACATCCCATTCCGGCGGATTGTACGGGCGGTAAAGCCCGGTTTCCTGCCAGAGTTTGGTGATTGCGGGAATGTCGGTTTCAAGGGCGGTACGTGGGGCGGGGGAAAGGTGGGTGGCAGTCATGATGCAGCTTCTTGGTTCCTAAAAACGCAGAATGATCAGGGATCGAAGGCGCGTCAAACCAAAAGTCATGCAAATATAAAAAGTGGCGCCCCCGGGGAGAGGGGGGCGCCAGTGTTGTCCGGGCTATCGGTTGGGTGGGGGAAGGACCCGGACAATGGGAGTTGGGTAGAAGGGAAGTGCGTGTTCTGACAAAGCCGGTTAGCTGACCGGGCGACCGGTCACGCGGCTAAGCTCCATTTCGCGAACGATGTCGCCGGCCTTGTTGGTGATGGTCGCGATATAGGTGCCGCGTGGTGTTTCCTTGATTTCGCCCAGCGTCAGTTCACCGCCACCAAACCGGATCACCATGGCATTGGCCAGAAGGGTCATCTGTTCAGTGGTAAAGCGACGGTCAAAGCGGTCCTCCGCGTCCGGTTTGGGCATCATGCGGTGCATATCACGCATTTCGTCGCGATCCGGGCGGCCCGATTTGGCATCGAAACTCACGGTATCGACAACATCGCCGTTGGCATTCAGCAGGGTGACTTCGATTTCCTCGCCGTCATCGACCGATTTGACATCGCCGGTTTTAAGCTCCGTCGTGCCGCGACGCAGAAGCATTGCATCGACCAGAATTTTGGCTTCCTCGACCGTTAGCGGAGTGCTGCGGCGCATGCCATGTTTGCCATACATGCCTTTGTGGTGGTCGCGGTCATGATCGCGGAATTTCGGGCCATCGCCACGGTCATCATCGCTCATCTGCCAGGGTCGATGATCGCCGCCCGATGCAAGCGCGGTGGCGATGGGGGGTGCGACAATGCTGGTCGCGATCAGGAGGGATGCGATTTTAAGTTTGCTGTTACGGGTCATGTGGGCCTCTTTTCGTTGGGGGACTTTTGTTTGGCTGAGGCCTTTATGAAGCTGATTTGTCGCGAAATGATCCCGGTAAACCGGGGAAATGGTCGCAATGTCTACCAAAACCGGCTTTTGCGACAATCTGATACAAATTGCTGTTTTTGATGGGCCACCGGGCGCGATAAGCTGGGATCAGATAATCTTTGGAAAGACAGGCACAGCTTGATGAGTGATCCGGCCCATATTCTCGTCGTTGATGACCACCGCGATATTCGTGATCTGCTGGGGCGGTATCTGCGCCAGCATGAATACCGCGTGACGCTGGCGTCTGACGGGCGCGAATTGCGCAAGCTGATGGCTGAGAATGTTCTGCCCGATCTGATCGTGCTCGATCTGATGATGCCTGGCGAAGACGGGTTGAGTCTTTGCCGGTGGCTGCGCGAGAATTATGATGTGCCGGTTGTGATGCTGACCGCGCTTGGCGAGGAAACCGACCGGATCATCGGCCTTGAAATGGGGGCAGATGATTATCTGGCAAAGCCTTTCAATCCGCGTGAGTTGCTGGCCCGTATCAAGGCGGTGCTTCGTCGGGCGCAAAGTTTGCCAAGCGGGCGGCGCGGCCAGAAGACCGGGGGTGAAATTGCCTTTGATCGCTGGATACTGGATCGCACGCGTCATGAATTGCGTGACGAAAACGATGTTGTCGTGCCGCTGAGTGCTGGTGAATTTGCCCTGTTATGCGCCTTTGTCGATCACCACAATATGGTGCTGAACCGCGACCAGTTGCTTGACCTGACCAAGGGGCGCGAAGCCATTCCGTTTGATCGCAGTATTGATAATCAGGTTAGCCGCCTGCGCAAAAAGATCGAGCCCGACCCGAAGAACCCGACCCTGATCAAAACCGTTTGGGGCGGGGGATATATGTTTACCTGCGACGTGGTGAAAAAATGAAACTGCGCGGTTTCATTTCCCGTTTATGGCCAGAAACCCTTGTCGGGCAGTTGGTGTTGCTGATCCTTGGTGCCGTGGTTCTGACCCATGTGGTGTTAGGATTGCTTTTGGCCGAAGAACGGCGCGATGCGTTGTTAAGCGAGCGGCGTGGCGGTGCATTGGCGCGCGTTGCGGCCATTTCGCGCATTCTGGCGGCAACCCCATCGGAAAACTGGCGTGATGTCCTGAAGGTCGGCCAGTCGCCGCAAAGCATCATGCGTCTGGCGGACAAGCCCGATAACAGCCTGCCGATGTCTGATATCAGTTACACGCTGAGCGAGCGGCTTAATCAGGCGCTTGACGGTCCCGCGGTGCCCGCGCGAGTGCATATCCTGTCGGAGGATGATTGTGAGGCGGTTGAGGAGCGCGAGAAAAAGAAACACGAAAAGCATGGTGACGATGACGATGATGATGATGATGATCGCGACAAGAAATGGCGCAAGGATGACTTTGTTCGCGACGGACATCACGGGCCGCGTTTCTTTGATCACCTTGACTGTGTTGCCGCACCATTAATGCAGATCAGTGTGCCGATCTTCCCGGTGGGGGCGACGGTAAACGCTGCCGGATCGGCGGGGGCTGAAAGTCTACAGCCTGTTGTCTGGCTGGAAGCGCGGATCAATGGTGTTGCACCGCCGCCGCGTGCGGTTTTGCAAAATATCCTGCGTATTGTTATTTCGGCGGTCCTGATCGGGATCATCGCGTTTTTCCTGGCGCGTCGCATGACACGGTCCTGGGCGGTTCTGGCACAGGCCGCCGACCGGGTGGGGCGTGGTGATTATCCCGAACCGGTGCCCGAAGATGGCCCGCTTGAAATCCGCCGTGCAGCCAAGGCGTTCAACCGCATGACCGCAAGGCTGAAACGTTTTGTCGAGGATCGCACCCGGATGCTGGCCGCGATTTCGCACGATTTGCGCACTCCGATCACGTCTCTTCGGCTGCGGGCGGAATTTGTCGAGGATGCGGAAAACCGGTCTCGGATCATCGAGACATTGAATGAAATGGAACAGATGGTCGAAGCGGCCATGACCTTTGCGCGCGAAGAAACCGCGAACGAGGCGACCCGCAAGATCGATATTGCCGCCCTGATCGAGGCCGCGGTCGAAGACCTTGCCGAAACCGGGCGACCGATCCGGTTCGTGGGTGATGGCGAACCACGGGTTTATCCATGCCGTCCGCTTTCGATCAAGCGGGCGATGGGCAATCTGATGTCAAATGCCCTGACATTCGGCGATCATGTCGACGTATCGTTGAAGCCCGCCGATGATGGTGGCATGTGGATCGAAGTCAGTGATGACGGGCCGGGAATTCCACCCGATCAGCGCGATCAGGTGTTCGAGCCGTTCTTCCGGCTTGAATCCTCGCGCAATCGTGAAACGGGTGGAATTGGCCTTGGTCTGGCGATTGCCCGCACCGCGATCCGGGCGCATGGCGGCGAGATTTATCTGGAAGATGCGCCGTCTGGCGGGCTTCTGGCGCGGATTTACCTTCCGCCGATTGCGCAGTGATCCGGGGTCTTGGGCAAAAGGTTTCGCTAGATTGACCGAAATTTGTCAGGAATAATATCGGTAAGTGCAGTTTTTGTGATTTTGCGATTGCGAAATCACAAGCCTGTCCCATTTATGCGATGTCATATTCATGTCATAGTCGCTTAAGAATCGGACGGAGCCCATCATGCCGGAAAACACGAAGTCCAACAACAATGTCACGTCGCTGCCGGGTACGAACAGTGCCCTGTCTGGCGGTGGCTTTGTGCGGGCGGTCAATGACTGGCTGATGGAGCGCGCACTCGACGATACCGATATTGATGCGATTGTCGAAGGCATGGTGTCGCGGCTTGTTGCCGCGGGCATTCCGATCGAACGTGTCATGGTTGGTTTCAAGACCCTGCATCCGCTTTATGAAGGCGTTTCCTATATCTGGTCCAAGGATGAGGGCCGGGTTGAACGGTCGCTGCATCTTGATGTACGCGAAAAGAACCCCGACTGGCTTGATAGCCCGATGAAGTGGATGTCCGATAACGATGTCACCTTCATGCGTCGCCATCTGATCGGGCCGGGGGCGATCCTTGATTTCAATGTTTTGCAGACTTTCCGCAAATCCGGCGGCACGGATTATCTGGCGCTGATGACGCCCTTTACCACGGACCGCGACAGCACGCTGGGTACGAACCGTATCTTCATGACCTATATGACGCGTCGGCCCAGCGGTTTTACCGACGAGGATCTGGCAATCCTGTCATCGATCCAGCGCCGTTTTGCCGTGTCGTGCAAAATGCGCATCATGCACGAAGAAACCAAGACGATCCTTGAAACCTATCTGGGTTCGGATGCCGGGCATCGGGTGCGCGACGGGCAGATCAAGCTGGGCGACAGTACCAAGACGCGGGCAGTGATCTGGTTTTCCGATATGCGCAATTCGACATCGGTTGCCGCCAGTGTCGGGGATGATGCTTTTCTAGGTGAAATGAATGATTTCTTTGCCGCGACGGCCGGTGCGGTCCTGAAGCATGGCGGGCAGGTCTTGCGCTATATCGGGGATGCGACATTGGCGATTTTCCCGATCCGCGAGGATGAGCAGGATCTGGAACAGGCCTGTACGGCTGCGGTTTACGCAGCAGCCGAGGCGCAGCTTAATATCGATCAGCTTAACCGCCAGCGCGAAGAAACCGGATTGCCGGCCTTTGATTACGGGCTTGGCATGCATGTTGGTGATGTGATTTACGGCAATGTCGGCGTGCCTGACCGGGTCGATTTTACCGTGATCGGGCAGGCGGCCAACGAAGCCGCCCGGATCGAACAGTTGACCAAGCAGCTTGGCAAACGGGTTCTGGTCAGTCATCAGGTGGCGAAGTTCATTTCCTGTCCGACGGAAGAAATGGGTGCCTTCGAGCTTCATGGCACGGGTCTGAGCCTGAAACTGTTTGCGCCGGACTTTACCGAAGCGTGCGAGCGTATCCAGTTGATGCAGGCGGGGTGATCCCGCCTGGCGATCATCAGGCCATTAGGCCATACTGTCGAAATCCTTGACCACACCGCTTGATGCCGTGCCGACATTGGTAAATGTTTGCTGGGCATCGGTGACGGCCTGTGTTGCCGCCTTGATGATATCGGCATAGGGATCGGTTGTTTTTTCCACCAGCATCTTTTGCAGCGCGACACCGGTTGTGGCAGACGCCATCGACATGATGTTGCGCATGTAATCGGTGCTGTCCTGTACGGCGTAGGCGGCGGCCTGCGCGACCTTCTGATAGGCGATCCCGTTGGCGCCCGGACCGGCCCCGTTCAGTACGGCGTGATTGGTGGTGCCGACGGCCTGAACGATTTGCGGGTTAAGGGCGGTGCTGAGCGGTGTGTTGTTTGCGCCTCCTCCTCCTCCGCCAGCAGCGCCACCATTCGCGGGCGGAGTGTCGCCGCTGGCAGCTTTGCCGCCACCAGCGCCACCCTGGGCATCGGCCGCAGGGGAGGTTTTGTCTCCGGCTTTTTCGGGATCGGCGGCACCCTGTTCATCGGCGGGATTTCCACCAGCGGGCGGGGTGTCCTTTGGGGGATTTTCGTTTTCGTCAGCCATGACGGGCCTCATCGCGTTAACAGGTCGGTTTCAGGAGCTTGGCGCAAAGTTGCCGGACGTTTAAGGCGTGGGAAATCATGTTGGCGGCGTCAGGATTTGCCGCCGCCACCCATGCCGCCACCGGAGCTGTCGAGAATCATTTTGCACGCACTGGAGGTTACGGCATTGCCGATCTGTTGCAGTCCGCCCTGGGTTTGCATGGCGTTCTGCATCGATAGACTGATGGAATGTGCCATCGTCTGATACACGAGCCCCATTGCCTGTGCCGGAGCCTCGCCCAGAACCTTGACGTTGGTCTGCGTGACCGCGTCCGTAATCTGGGAATTTACCGGGGTGTTGTCTGCCATGTCACGCCCTCACTGAAATTTCCGGATAACACGCACGGCGCGTGACATCCGAATGCTGCCTACCGGCGAGTTGCTGCCAAAATGACCAAAAGGGTCAGAAGTGTGTTGCTGTTGTCGGATCGCGACAGCTTGGTTGTTGCCTGCGCGCCGGCCATTGTATTGACCGAGTAAAGCTGCATCACACCCATATTGGTCGCGGCCTGCGAGCACATCGAGGCCTGTTGCTGGGCCTGGATAGCGTTCTGGAACAGGATGGATGTCGAATGCGCGGCACTTTGATAGATCATGCCCATGGCATTCGCCGGGGCCGAGCCGAGAACGCTGACCGATGTCTGGGTCACCGCATCTGTGATCTGACCGTTCACTGGGGTTGGAATAGCCATTTCTTCCTCCGATTTGGCGGTCACGATGACCGTACCCGTTTTGACGCAGATGATTGATCTTTGTGACAAAAATCCTGAATGATGACCTTTTTATCAACCCGCCTGGGCTGTGATCATGGCCACCAGTTTTGAGGTTGCGGTATTGGCGACCTGTTGCATGTTTCCCTGCGTCAGGGTGGCGTTTTCCATGGCCAGACCTGTTGAATGGGAATGCGATTGCAGGGCGATCGATACCGCCTGTGCCGGGCTTTCGCCCAGCACCTTGACGTTGGTCTGAGTCACGGCATCGGTGATTTGCGGATTGACGATATCGCTCATGACGTCATGCCTTTGTCTTGAAGGTTTGTCCGCAGGTCGGGTCAGAACCGACGGAGCCGGTTAAAGTGCCGTTATTGTCCGGCCTGTCTCTGCCTTTCGTATTCGTCCTGCTGGCGTTTAAGTTCGTCGTCGGTCAGTTCGATATTGCTGTTCGGGTCTTCCGGTATTTTGGGGGCGGGAGGCGGTGCGCTCTTGAGGTCGGGGGGGCGCTTTGCTGTCCCATTATTATCCCCCCTTAGGACTTTGGGCCTTTGTCCCCGATCGCCAGCGTATTGCGGGCGCATTCCATGGTGGTCGCCAGACTGGCGACGGCAAGCTGTTGCTGTTCATTGACCATGTTTGCAAACAGCACGCCCTGTGCCTGGGCCTGCGACAGGTAAGTCTGCATGGTTCCCATGGCGGGTGCGGAGCCGATGACGGTGGTATTGGTCTGTGTCACGCCATCGGTGATCTGTTCGTCGACTTCGCGCGGGTTGCTCATCGTTTTGATCCTTATCGGTTAGGACGCGACATCATCTGTTCGATGCTTTTGGTCAGGGTGGCCATGCCGGTCATGGATAGTTGCCGCTGACCGGAAACCATGTTGGCCATCAAAACACCTTGTGCCTGTGATTGGGCCAGCATGGATTGAAGGGTGGCATAGGCCGGGCCGACACCAAGGGTGCCAACATTTACCAGACTGACAGCGTCACTGATCTGATGGGATACCTGATCCTGCAAATTTTCCACCGCGTCTGCGACGGAGGTTGCGTCGGAATTGTTGTCGGACGGGTCGGTATTTGCCGGTGCCATCGCGGTCTCCTTGGCTGGCGCGTGAACTACATCGCAATGACGGTGAGGATCGGAATTTGTGACACAAAAAAAGCCCGGCAAGCTTTTGCATGCCGGGCCGGTTCGGGCGGCGAAACCAATGAAGGTTTACGACACTGCGGTGCCGGTGGTTGCCTTCAGGGCGGACAGCAATGCAAGCATGTTGTCCGGAACGTCGCTGGTTGCGATTTTCTGCGTTGCCACGGCACCTGCCATGGTGTCGACGGAATAGACCTGAATGACGCCCTGGTTGGTTGCAGCCTGCGACGAGATGCCGACCTGCTGCTGGTTGCTGACGGCGTTTTCGTAAAGAATGCCGTGGGAATGTGCCAGCGACTGAAACAGCGAGCCCATGGCCATGGCCGGTGCATCGCCCAGTACTTTGACATTGGCCTGGGTCACTGCATCGGTAATCATGCCATTGACCGGGGTATTATCAGCCATAATCTGTCTCCTGGTTGCCTGGATAAATATGCCGGAAACCGGCCCGTTCCGCGTGGTGCGCGGCGATCAGTCATTTGACGGTGAGGATATGCCTTTGTGACGTCAAACCGTCAAAAACTGCGGGCGGAATTGCCGGGAAACGATATTGGGCGGCCGGTCGGAAAACGGGCCGCCCAATCGGGGAGGTCTTGGAGGACGGGGCTTAGCTTTTGACGGCCTGAAGGGTGGTCAGAAGCGAAAGCATGTTGTCGGGGACGTCGCTCTGGGCAATTTTCGAGGTCGCGACGGCATCGGCCATGGTGTCGATCGAATAGATCTGGATGACACCCTGGTTGGTTGCCGCCTGAGAAGAAATGCCAAGCTGCTGCTGGGCGCTGACGGCATTTTCATAGAGAATGCCCGTGGAATGGGCCAGTGACTGGAAGATCGAGCCCATAGCCATGGCCGGGGCATCACCGAGCACCTTGACGTTTGCCTGGGTGACGGCATCGGTGATTTGACCGTTTACCGGGGTCGGAATCGCCATTTCAAAACTCCTTCGTATGCTGCTTGCGGTGGAAATCCTGACGGGGTTTCTCCGTCCCGAATTCACCCTATCGACGCTGGCAATTCGGGGTTGTGACAGGACGGATGATTTTTTTTGCCAGCAAGGGGATTTCTGTAAGTCTTTTGCGGGCCGGATCTTTTTCAAGCCCGGCGTTGAATCGGGCAGAATGGCATTTGTCATTCTGCCCGTTAAACAGGTTTCACGTGCGGTTACTGGATGCCTGCGCCACGCAGATGGTCGCGGGCAAGCTGAACGCGTTTACGCACGGCACAATTGCTTAGTCCGAGATTGACCGCGATATCGTCGTAGCTGCGGTCTTCTACGCATCGCATCAGAAGCGGCTTGCGCAGTTTTTCAGGAAGGGCGCGTAAGGCGCGTTCAAGATGGTCGAACATTTCGGTCGCAAGAAATGATTCCTCGGGGCTGGGTTCGTTGCGACCGGAAATCGGCGGCAGGGCGGCATCCGCGGTGCCGTGGTTTTCTTCCTTGTATTCCGCCTTTCGGCGGTTTTGCCGATGCAGATCAATGCAGGCATTGTGCACGATCCGTGACAGCCAGGCGCGGTGATTACGGATTTCGTCCATTGAATCCTCGAACTTTACCGATGCCTTTAGCATGGCTTCGGACAGTGCATCCTGCGCGTCATCCATATTGCCAGACATCAGTTTCAGGCATTGCTTGAGAAGGCTGTCCTGTTGATCCATCCAGAGCGGCCAGAAATTTGGCGCGGCCGGTTCCATACCGGGAAGGTCGGAATCATCGAGGGGATCGGATTGCCATGCTCGTGGATGGGGGGCGTGTGTTGGCGGGGTGCCAAGGGGCTGGCAAGGAGCCGGTTGTTCGAAACCGAGATTGCCCAGCAGCGACATCGCATCCTGCAGGGATCGCTGTATCTGGTCGATCTGATTGCCGGTGTTGCCCGATCCTCGCGAGCCGGGCATTCCCGGCATTCCCTGCAACCCGGCCAGCCCGGCAAGACTGCCAGGATTGCCAAGACTACCGGCGATGATATCGGTTGGGCTTGGACCGTTTGACGATGGTTCCAGTCCCGGAAATCCGGCCAATGGATTGAAATTCGCCGGATAACCACGCGGCACGGCAGAGGTTTCTGGCCCGGTTTGCGGGGGGGCTGTGTGGGCTGCTGCTGTTCCTTGCTGTGCTTCTGGCGGTGCCTCTGGCGTGGTGGGTGAGGCTGACGAATTGTTTTCAAAATTACTACTTTTACGAGAATCAGTATTCAATGCGGCAAGGTAGTCCGCAGCCAGTCTGGCGCGCTGTTCATCTTTGAGGTGCGACCAGATTGATGTGACATTGTCGCCTGTCCCCAATGCCTTTTCCAAGGCATCGTCTAGGGATTGGGCAAACGTGATTTCGTTTTCCGATAGTTCTGTCTGTCCCTGTTCGGTATTCTTTTCGTACTGCACTTCGGACCCCTCCTCAGAAAGATTACAACCAAAGGCTGTTTAGGTCTCTCGCGACTATTATGACGGCGCGCAGTCTTAATTGTGAAGAAAAAGAAAAATACTATTTAAGGTTGCGCAATTCTTGGCTGGGAAAGTCGCAGATGACACCCTTTAACCTTCTGTTTTAAAAGATATTTTCCAGATTTCTCGCCTAGGTCGTGGCCCACGTCCTGCGGGATCGAGTTGCAGGTCGGACTTGCAACCTTTGGCAAAAGCCGAATCATCCATCCGCCGGTGGGGCGGCGTTTGGTGGATTTTCGGAACCGGCATTGGCAGTTTGTGGTGCTGTGGGCCGGGTGTTTTCCGACGGGGCGGTTTCCGGAGAAGGTGTAGGTTGGGGAGGCGCTGCGGCGTTTGGGTTTTGCGCGTTGCTTTGCGGCGTGGCGGGAATATTTGGTTGAGGCGTTTGTTGGGCAGTGCCGGTTTCGCTTCCGGCAGGCTGGGCGGCCGCGGGTTTTGCATCGGAAGGTGCATTTGATGCCACAGGCGGAATTGACTGTGCGATTGCCTGTTCGACCTGTCCCGCCAGATGGTTCATGCGCATGTCAATTTCCGCGACGATGATGCGGCGCAATTCATTGGCGATTTCGATCATGACCATTGCGCCCGGCTCGATCGGGGTTGATGGCGCGTTGTTGGTGCCCGATGCATTCGGGGCGGTTGCGACGGCTTTTGTGCTTTGGCTTGATTGTGCGTGGCTTCCCGCGGCGAGTTTCTGGTTCAAAACTTGCGCACGCGCACGGTCCGCGGCATTCGCCATGGCTTTCATGGTGGCCTGATATTCCTGATTGAAGGCCTTTTTTACCGCATCCTTTTTACTGCTTGCCGTTTCGACGCCAGGAAAGTTCGGGCCGCTTGTCATCAGGAGGCTCCCTTGTCCGGTTTTCCGGGACTGTTGGTGGCAGTAGTGCCGGTATCGCCGTTATTGCTGTCAGCATCGGGGGGGCTGTTGGTGTTGTCAGTGATGGCGGCCTTGCCTTTTACCGATGCTGGCTTCGCCGGGGCTGATTTGGCGATATTTGTGCCTTTGTCCGGTTTGTCGGTCTGGGTTGCGTCGGTGGTGCTGTCGTTACCGGACGGTGCGGGCAGCACAAACCCATAGGCGGCAAGCCCGTCATCGTCCGGGGTATCGGTGATGCTGATCAGGCTGGTTTGCAGGCTGGATGTTGCATTGGCGATCATGCTTTCGGCGCGGCATTCGGTATCCTGGCCCGGATCGATGCAGCCGAGCATCGCGGTCGGGGTCGAGATTTTGTGATCGCCGCGCAGTTGTGCGGTGACCGAAAAGCCCGACGCAGCCCCGCGCAGGATCAGCGCGACAAGGGTTGCGCCCGATTTACCGTCGTTGGGGGCGATGACCTGCATGCGAAGCGATAGGCTGGTTTCGGTCGTGAGGGGGACGTCACCCTGCAAGATCGGGCTGGGCAAAGCACCTGTATATTGCAGTTGAACCGGGATCGAGGTCGGGATGCTGGTGATGGCCGATGTGATGCGCAGGGTGGCGATGAACGGATCCTGCGTGCTGTCAATCGTACCGAGTTGCTGATCCATGCCAAGGCTTGCCGGAGCAACGGGTTCGGCAGCGTCCGGGATCGAAGTGCCGGAGTTGTCCGTACTGACGCCGCCCGCTGCCAGTGTTGCCGCGGCCATGTGCCATTCGCTGGACGGTAATCCACCGATGATGCTGGCCCGTGTCAGAGACGGCAGGGTTGCCGGGATATCAAGTGCCAGCCGGGCGGTGTTGATATCTTGTGGTCCTACCGATAGCGCCCATTGCCGGATATCAGCCGGGGTTTCGGCGGCATCAAGCCGTGCGGTGACAATGGCATCCGTGTCGCTGCCGGTAGGGCCGGGGTTGGGCAATTGATCAAGTGTGATCGACCAGTCCGGCGTCTGGGCATTTTGGGCATTGCCAGATAGCTCGGGCAGAAGCGGGCGATAAAGATCGCCATACGTCACGCTGCCTTCGAGCCGTGTCACACGGCCGTCATCACGGATCAGGTCAACGCGATAGGATTGCGGGCCTGTGGGGCTGGACATGCCGGATGTCGGGCGGCTTGGCGTGGTTAAGGTATCGTCGTGATCCTGAAAGCGGGGGGGGACTTCTTCGTCGGTGAGATCGTCGTCCCGGTCGTCCCCGTCGTCCCCGTTATCGGGGGTGTCGGCAGCAGTGGGGGCGGAGCCGTTAGATGATGTCTCCGGTGTCGCGTTTTGCGGGGCCGGAGCCGGTACGGTCGCGCTCGCCGTTGTGGTCAGGTTGCCGTATTCGTCGTAGCTGTAAGATGACAGTGGCGGGACCGCCTGCATCGGCTGGCCAAGGGCTTGTTCGATTTTCTGCATGGCATATTCGATCAGATTCTGGCCTTGCAGTGGTGTATGGCCCGATAGCCCATCGAGCGGCCCCGGATTGTTGCCGCCGGTCGCGCCACTGGACGGATCGGGGATCGGGGAGGCCGATGACGGGCGGGGAATGACGGCGTCAAGACCCCATTCCTTTGCCGTGTCGAAACCCAGCACATGGGCCCACGGCCAGTTATCGACGGCCGGGCTTTTGGGGCCGTTGGTGGCGGCGGGATTGCTTCCGCCATTTTCGGTGCTGTTGGGCTGTTGGTCTTTGTCGGTCATGCTGACAATCCCCTGGTTGCACTTGCGAAACGCTGCGGAGGGTGCACGCCTGCGCCGAACCGGATTTCACAAGGATTGCGACGGTTCACATGTCAAAAGGACGGGGAGCACCGGAGGTTGTGACAAAAAACGTCAAATCGCGTCCTGGGAAAGGCAACAAAAAACCCCGCAGGGCTGTTCGCCCGACGGGGTTATAGTGGTGCTGATGATAGGATTTGAACCTACGACCTACGCATTACGAATGCGCCGCTCTACCAGCTGAGCTACATCAGCACGATTCATTTTGTGGCGCGGAAAATACGGATAATCCCCCCGGTTGGCAAGTGCTTTATTCTTCTTTTTATTATCCATCCCCAACTGTATCGGACAGATTGCGCAAGGCAGCCGGAAGATCGACCAAAACCATAAATATCACATTGACCGTTATGTAGTTCCCCGGCATAGATAACGCGTCGCGCCGCTTCATGCCGTAACGTCAATCAAGGGAAGTCATATGTGCCGCTGGCTGAGCTATATCGGAGATCCGGTTTATCTTGAAAAACTGGTGTTCGAGCCGCGCCATTCCCTTGTTGAACAAAGCCTGCATGCCGAACAGGCCAAAACGCCGACCAATGGCGACGGGTTTGGTATCGGCTGGTATGACGAGCGCAAGACGCCTGGTCTTTATCGTGAAATCCTTCCGGCTTGGAATGATCCAAACCTGCGGTCGCTTGCCCATCATATCCGATCAGGCATGTTTTTCGCCCATGTCCGGGCATCGACGGGGACCGAAACCAGCCGCACCAACTGCCATCCGTTTGCCCATGACAATTACCTGTTCATGCATAACGGACAGATTGGGGATTATCCGTTGGTGCGGCGTGTGCTGGAAGCGATGATCGATGATGAATTTTACGCCACCCGCCATGGCACGACCGATAGCGAGCTTATTTTCTGTCTGATGCTGACATTTGGTTTGCGCACCGATCCGCATCGCGCGATCCGCAAAACCATCGAAGTTGTCGAACGTGAGATGAACGAGCGCGGTGCAACTGCACCCTTCCGTTTCACCGCCTGCCTGTCAAATGGCGAAAGCGTTTGTGCCATCCGCCATGCCAGCGATGACAAGCCGCCATCGCTTTACTGGCGCAAGCGTGGGGATCATGTGATTGTCGTGTCCGAACCGCTGGATGCCGAAAGCGATAGCTGGATCGCGGTGGCACCCAACCATACCCTGCATGTTTGCCGTGATTTGAATATCTGCGAAGAACCGACACTGTCGGCGACCGGGTGCAAGGGCGCAGCCTGATCCTAGTTCGCGACGATCACCTGTGATCGGCCCCGAACCAGTTGCTGCTGCAAAATATCGCCCGGTGCGGTGTTAAGCATTACGGTTTTGAAATCCGATGCATGACCATCGCGGCACAGGGCCTTGCGACCGACCTTTTTTTCATCGACCAATAGGATCGCGTGATCGCAGCAGGCGACAAGGGCGCGACGTGCCCGGACTTCGTCCATGTTGAAATCCATCAGGTCCCCGGTTTCCGACATCCCCCCGACACTGACAATCCCGAAATCGGCGCGGTAGGTGCCAAAGAATTCCGCACTGTCAGCCCCGATGATATCAAGATCGCGGGTGCGGATGGTCCCGCCCGCAAGGCGCAACGTGACATTGGGCGCGTTCTGTAATGTCAGTACCACATGGATATTGTTGGTCAGCACCGTCAGATTGCGGTGCGAGGCCAGGCTTTGGGCGGCCAGTTCGGCGGTGGTGCCGGTGCCAATCGCGATGGTGCAGCCTTCGGGGATGATATCGGCGAGTTTGGCGGCAAGGGCGCGTTTGCCGCTGCGATTCCAGACTTCGCGTTTTTCATAGGCCGAGTTATCCGGATCGGGCGCCGGACCGGCAAGGCCATGACGGCGGAAGATGCGCCCCTGTTCCTGTAAATCGCGCAGATCGGTCCGGATTGTCTGGACCGAGACGTTAAAGCGGCGTGCCAGTTCTTCGACCGCCATGAAGCCGCAGGATTTGACAAGGGCGACAATCCGGTCGCGGCGGCGGTCAAGTGGCACGGGATCGGACATTGGTTTCCTTTGATATTCTTTCGTTCGAAAGCATGTGTTTCGCGATGTCACGGAGTATAGACAGGCTTGGTTGTGTCTGAAAAGCCCGGTACGCTTGTTGAAACATTTAATTCTTTGCTTTGTCACACAACTGAAATCGAAATCCATATAGCGTCCCCGTCGGATTGTTTTCGAACGAAACCTTCGGGGTGGCCGCAAAGGTGCGCCCCACGCAATCAAGGGATGTGGATGATGCGTAACGTTCTTCTTGCTGCCGTGGCTTCGGCTGCGATGATGCTGCCAGTTGTTGGTCAGGCCGCCGAAAAACTGGTTCTTTATACCAGCCAGCCAAATCAGGATGCCCAGACCACCGTCGATGCCTTCAAGGCTGCCTATCCGGATGTTGAAGTCGAATGGGTGCGTGATGGCACCACCAAGCTGATGGCAAAGCTGCGTGCCGAGATTGCGGCAGGTGATCCGCGCCCGGATGTTTTGCTGATTGCCGATACCGTGACACTTGAAGGCATGAAGGGCGAAGGCCTGTTGCAGGCGTATAAATCGCCCGAAGCATCGGCCTATGAAGCCGCCCTTTATGATGCGGATGGTTATTACTATTCGACCAAGCTGATTACGACCGGCATTGTTTATAATACTGGTGTCGAGAAAGCCCCGAAAAGCTGGGCCGATCTTGCCGATCCGGCGATGAAAAATCAGGTCGTGATGCCAAGCCCGCTTTATTCCGGTGCGGCCCTTATTCATCTGTCGACCCTGACGGAAAACAAGGAACTGGGTTGGGATTATTATCAGGCACTGGCTGCGAACGAAGCGCGCGCACAGGGTGGTAATGGCGGCGTGTTCAAGGCCGTTGCATCGGGCGAAAAGCCGTATGGTGTGGTTGTCGATTTCCTTGCGATCCGTGGCAAGGCCGAAGGTTCGCCGGTTGATTTCGTCTTCCCGACCGAGGGTGTCACCTATGTGACCGAGCCGGTTGCGATCATGAAAGACGCCAAAAACGTCGATGCGGCGCACAAGTTTGTTGATTTTGTTCTGTCGAGCAAAGGCCAGGAACTGGTTCTGGACATGGGTTATGTCCCGGCACGCGGCGACATGGCATTGCCGGAAGGTTTCCCGGCACGCAGCGACATCAAGCTGATGGATTTCAATCCGGCAGTGGCCCTGGAACAGGCAGAAGCGAACAAGAAAAAGTTCGCGGACATTTTCGGGGCTGAATAATGCAGGCTGCAAGTCGCCTTCGCGGCTTCATGCCCGGCTTTGCAAGCCCAACGGTTGGCAACCGGTCTTCGGACCGGTTGTTACCGTGGCTTTTATTGCCGGTGTTCGTGATTTCGATTTTACCGATTGCGCGCCTTGCGATTGAAGGCGTGTTTGTTGGCGGTGTGCCCAGTGCAGTTTACATCCGCGATGTTCTGGGCAGTTCGACGACATGGCGGGCAACTGCCAACAGTCTTTATACCGCAGGGCTTGGAACGATCATTTCGCTTTTGATTGGGGGCGCGTTTGCCTTTCTGGTCGCGCTGACCGATATCCGCGCCAAGGCGGTGCTGGTTTTCTGTTTCATGATCCCGATGATGATCCCGCCGCAGATCACGGCGTTGGCGTGGGTGCAACTGACCGGGCCGAGCAGTGCGCTTTTGAATGCGCTTGGCATGGCTCCCCCGATGGGATCGCCCCAGCCGTTTTATTCGGCCGAGGGGATTGCGCTTTTGCTGGGTATTCAGCATGCATCAATTGTGTTTTTGACCCTTCGGGCCAATTTGCGCATGCTGCCGCGCGAACAGATCGAAGCAGCCCGTTTGGCAGGTGCGCGTGGCGGTCGTTTGTGGTGGCAGATCATTTTGCCATTGACCAGTCCCGGTCTGATCGCTGGGACGGCGATGGCGTTTGTCACGGCCCTTGGCAATTTCGGGATACCGGCAATGCTGGGGATACCTGCCAATTATTCGACATTACCGACCCTGATTTATCAGAAGCTGGCCGGATTTGGACCGTCGGTTCTGGGCGAGGTATCGGTGCTGGCGATGCTGATTGGGATGATTGCGATTTTGGGTGTGGCGGTGCATCACCGGTTACTGGGCAAGCGTGACTATCGTCTGATGGGGATGGTGGGGCGGCCACTTGATATCCGGTTGGGCGCACGCAGGACATTGGTTGAAGCGGTGCTTTGGACGGTTTTGATCGCCATTCTGGTGATCCCGTTGATGGCGTTGGTTGCGACCGCACTGGTCCCGGCATTTGGTGTTAAGCTGAGCCTTGCCAATTACAGTTTTGATGCGTTTTACGAAGTCCTGTTTGTTCAGCCATCGACCATCCGGGCGTTCCATAACAGTTTCATGTTGTCGGTCGGGGCGGCGGTGACGCTGGTCGCGATCTGTTTGCCGCTGGCCTATGTGATTGTAAGGCGGCCGACCCGGTTGACCCATATGGTCAATCTTCTGGTCGAGGTGCCTTATGCCTTGCCCGGTGTGGTTCTGGCGATTGCCTGCATTCTTCTGTTCATCCGCATTCCGGTAATCGATGTCAGTTTGTATGGCACGCTTGCGATCATTTTTGTTGCCTATCTGGCGCGGTTTCTGGTGATTGCGCTGCGCCCGGTGATGAACAGTTTTTCCCAGCTTGATCCGGCATTGGAAGAGGCGGCACAGGCGTGCGGTGCAGGACTTGGTCGCCGGTTGCGCGATATTCTGCTGCCATTGGCGGCACCGTCGGCAGCGGCTGGGGCGTTGCTGGTGTTTTTGACGGCGTTTAACGAATTGACGGTTTCGGCCCTTCTGTGGTCGGCCGGAAACGAGACGCTGGGCGTTTTGATTTTCAATCTGGATGACAGTGGCGATACCGTTCTGGCCTCGGCCGTGGCGGTATTGGTCGTGCTGGTTGTTATTGCGTTGATGACCGGTTTCCAACTGGCATCACGTCGTTTGCCCAAGGGAGTTGTACCATGGCAGACATAAATCTTTCGCGGATTACCAAATCTTTTGGCGATTACCGCGCGGTCAATCAGGTATCGCTTGATATCCATGATGGCGAATTTGTTGCCCTTTTGGGGCCGTCGGGTTGTGGCAAGACGACGTTGCTGCGTCTTCTGGCCGGTTTCGAGGAACCCGATCAGGGCGTCATAGCCTTGGGCGGGCAGGCAGTTGCCGATCCGGTCAACGGGGTGATGATCAATCCAGAGGCACGCAATCTTGGCATCGTGTTTCAGTCCTATGCGCTTTGGCCGCATATGTCGGTGGCGCGCAATGTCGGTTATCCGTTGGAGGTGCGCGGGCTTGGCCGGGCGGAACGTGAGGCGAAAATTGCCGAGGCATTGTCGATTGTCGCCCTTGAACCTTATGCCGACCGCAGCCCGACGGAACTTTCGGGTGGGCAGCGTCAGCGGGTTGCATTGGCGCGATGTCTGGTGATGGAGCCGCGCGCGGTTTTGCTGGACGAACCGCTTGCAAACCTTGATGTGCATCTGCGCGAAACCATGCAGCAGGCATTTCTGGATTTCCATCGCCGGGCCGGGGCGACGATGATTTACGTCACCCACGATCAGGCCGAAGCCATGGCCATGGCCGACCGGATTGCGGTGATGGACAAGGGCTGCATTCGTCAGATGGCGGCCCCGGAAACCCTTTACCGTGAACCGGCGGATCATATGGTCGCGGGCTTTGTCGGGGCCGGGGCGGTGTTGCCGATTGGTGACGTATCCATGCGGGGTGCCGGACGGTGTTCGGTGCGATTGGGCGATGCGGCGATCCATGCGCGGATTTGCCAGAAGGCGGCCAGCAATATGAACGAACTTGGTTTGTGTTTGCGGCCAGAGGATGTCTGGGTCGATGAGGCCGGGACATTGCGCGGTTCGGTCGAGGATTGCGTTTATCTGGGCGGTCGGTTCCGTCTTCAGGTGCGGGTCGGTGCCGACCAGGTTTTACCGGTTTATGCGACGAAACGAGCACGGATCGGCGAAACCGTCGGATTGGTGATTTCCGATGGCTGGGTATTTAACCGATCAGAAGTTGAGGCCGCCTGATGTCTGCCCGGATGCGTGTTTTATCGGGCCTTGGTGAAAAAGGCCCGGCCTGTTTGCGGTTGGAATTTTTCAATCGGCGCTGGTTGCTGGATTGCGGGGTCGGTCCGGAAAATGACAGCGGTTTTGATCCGGCATGGTTGAACAAAGTTAACGCCGTTTTCATTACTCACGACCATGTTGATCATATCGGTGCCGCGGCGGAGGTGATAGCAGCCAGTTTACCGATTTACTGTACCGAGGTCACGGCGCGATCCCTGCCTGCAGGGGCGAATGTGATCATTCTGCCGCCCTATGGGGAAATCCAGGTTGACGGTGTGACCGTCACCACCGGGCGGACCGGGCATGCCTTTGGCGGGGTGTGGCTGCATTTCGAACTGGGCGGCGGGGTTCTTTACACCGGTGATTTCTGCAAGGAGTCTGATTACTTCCTATATGACACGCCGCCCGACGCAGCGACGGTTTTGATGGATGCGTCCTATGGCATGGAGCGCCTGACACAACAGGTGCGGATCGACGGGCTTTTGACCAAGATGTCCAAACTTGACGGCCAAATCCTGTTTCCCGTACCGCCGAGCGGACGGGCAGCTGAAATGGCATTGCTGTTTGAAAAGCACGGCATGACCGATTGGTCGATGGATGCGCGGTGCTATGGCCGGGTCAAACAGGTTCTGGGGGATGGCGGATCGGATTATGTATCGTTTGATGCGATAAAAAAGCTGCGCGGGCTTAAGGACAAGGCGCGTGATTTCAATCCGGATGCCAGATTGCTTTTGTGTCACGCGCCGTGCGGCACATATGGCATGGCGGGCGAACTGATTGAAAAATGGGGGCAGGACGGACGGCTGGGCCGCGATGCGCATGTAATCTTTACCGGTTTCATGCCAGCCGAGGCGCGCCGCATGGTCGAAAAGGGGCATGCGCATTTCCGGCGCTGGAACGTGCATCCGTTGTTTGATGATGTGGTCGCGATGGCCAATGATTGCCACGCGATGCAGATCGTGCCGCTGTTTAATGGCCGTCCCGAGGACTTTAGCCTTGTCGATGGCTTTGACGGGCGGTTACAGCTTTCGGATCGGTTTTATCTGTAAATGGGCAATGACCAGACATGATTTATCCTGCAAAGACGTTCGATTTTCCGAAAGTGCCGTTTGTGTTTATCCGGCACGGGGAAACCGATGCCAACAAGGCCGAAATCATCGCCGGGTCAAGCGAGCCGCCATTGAACAATGCCGGTCGCGAACAGGCGCGTGCGATTGCGCCATTGATGGCGATGGGAAAATGGCAGGCGGTTTATGTCAGCCCGCAGGACAGGGCCCGCAAAACAGCCGAGCTGGTTTTGCCCGATTATGATTTGCATATTCTTGACGGGTTGCGCGAACGCCATTGGGGTGACCTTGAAGGCCGCCCGATTGCCGAGGCTGGATCACGGTTCGATACCCCGCCCAATGGCGAAGGGTTCGATGCGATGTGTCAGCGGGTATCGTTTGCCATGCAAACAGCTCTGGCCGAGGTAAGCGACCGTTTGACCGTGGTGGTTGCCCATTCCGGTGTCGGGCGTTGCATTCTTTATATGACCGGTTTTGATGCCGAAGGTCCGCGTATTGCCAATGCAACGCCGATTCTGTTCCGTCCGGTCGGAACGGGATGGGAATATGAAAATTTGACCGAAGATCTGATCAGGGAGATTTCCGCGTGACCCAGCCAGAAACCATAATATCCGGTTCGATCAGTAACCCGCGTGATGCGGTGGTGTTCGATATGGATGGCACGCTGGCCTATTTCGATGCCGATGAATTGGGGCATCTGGTGCATGGGGTGGAAAAGCATTGGGATGCGTTTTTCGATGCAATGGATAAAGCCGCCCCGATTGCCGATATCGAACGGCTTTTGCGGGTTTTGCACCAATCCGGGCAGGCGATTGTGATTTGTTCGGGCCGCCCGGCCGGGTGGCAGCACCGGTCCGAAGCATGGCTTCGGGCGCATGGCATTCCGTTTGATGGCATGTATCTGCGCCCGGAAGATGCCGATCACCGCACGGACGAGGAAGTCAAAGAAGACCTTCTGGCACAAATCCGTGCCGACGGCTTCAACCCTTGGCTGGTGGTCGATGATCGCAAGCGGGTAGTCGATAAATGGCGCGACATGGGGTTGACCTGCCTGCAATGTGCGCCGGGGGATTTTTAAGGCCTTGATAGAGAAAGACCGGCGCGTGTGCCGGTCTTTGCTGTTTTAATCAAAAAGCGGTTTGTATTCGCCGTATCCTTCGGCCTCTAGATCGCGGACGGGGATAAAACGCAGCGATGCGGAGTTGATGCAATAGCGCAGGCCACCGGCTTCTTTGGGGCCATCGGGGAAGACATGGCCCAGATGACTGTCACCATGTTTGGAGCGGACTTCGATCCGGCGCATGCCGTGGGTATTGTCTTCGCGTGCGACGACATGATCTGTTTCGACAGGGCGCGTGAAGCTTGGCCAGCCACAGCCGGAATCAAACTTGTCGCGGGATGTGAATAACGGCTCACCCGAGACGATATCGACATAAAGCCCGTCTTCCTTGTGATCCCAGAATTCATTGCGAAACGGTGGTTCGGTGCCGCTGTTTTGCGTTACGTGATACTGGTTGGCGTCAAGGGCTTTGATGGCGTCCGGGTTCTTGGTGTATTTCGTCATGGTTTCTCCGGGAGGCGTTATTTGGTCATGCTTCCGAAGATGGTCGGATTGGGCGCAATGTCCAGTGCCTTCACGGCAAAGTTATGGATTTTGGGACCGGATCACCCTCGGCACCAGGGTTGGCGTTTGGTTTTGCCGTCATAAGGGCGGGCGAGACCCTGATTGATCAGTTCCTGATCGAGTGACTTGCCATCAATGCGCACCGATGCGACGACGCGTCCGCCATAGCGACCCCATTCAGGTTCGCAGAATTCAACGCGTTTGGCCGATTTCAGGCTTTGACGGGCGAAATCGCGGGCTTTGCCCGCAAGGGACTTTTCGCTTTCGCATTTGCCGCGTATTTCGGGGGTGTCCACGCCGCGCACACGTACCGACATTTCGGCAATTTCGCCGGGAAGGCCGGGGATATTCACATAGATGGTATCGCCATCATAAGCGTATTCACCGTGCCGTTCGCGCAGCGGCCAGTCATAGCAGGCAGCGATAGCCGAGATGGAGGCCGCGGGCAGAAACATGCTGCAAAGTGTTAGGGTTGCGATGGTGAGTCGTATTGAGGTGCGGGGCATGGGGGGGCTTTTGAATTGTCGAAGACGGATTAAAGTTTCAGGCGGGCAAGTATCTGGGCGGCGCGCTGTTCGACCGGGCCTTTGCGGATTTCAATCGGTTCATAACCGCATTGCAGATAGGTGCGATACAGAACGACATATGTTCTGACGGCGTCCGCGAAACTTTGTGTTCGCGCGCTGTCGGTTTTGTAGATTTCCGACCATGGCGGCAGGATGAAAACCGTTTTGCGATAGCGATAGGTTTCAATGGCGCGTTTAAGGCCGGGGTCATCGGGTAGACCGGAAAGTTCCCGATGGGCCAGCGTATCGGGAAGGCCACGATCAAAGAACACGGTTTGCGGGTCCTGACCCATGCCGTGTTGCCATGCGCGGATCGAGCCGCGCGTCATCAACCCGGCATAGGCTTCATTATCGCCCCAGGGCAGGGCATTGCCGCCGCGTTCCTGCTGTTCTTCGATCACGGCGCGCGCGACTTCGCGGCTTATTTCATAGCCGCGTTCATGAAGATAATTGATCAATGTGGTTTTGCCAGCACCGGGCCCGCCGGTGATGACAACAAGATTGGATGGATAAGGCGATTGCATTCGTATTCCCTGCACAAGGCGCACGATATGAAAGCGCTTTGCGGCAAGCTGATGGCGTAAAAATGATTGTTTGGGCCTTTGGGGCAGGACGCCCGAAAGGCATGGGGAGGCAGGGCATTAATCCGCACCGCAAGGACTGTCAATACAGAGATTGCCCGATGGGATCTGCTTTAATAGCAGCTTTCAAGCAGCGTGATCGAACCGGTGCCTGCATGCATGGCGGTTACCGTGCCATCCGGCCCGGTTTCAAAGCGGATGCCCGATGTTTTGGCATCATTTTCCCACCAGGTCAGGTAACGGCCATCTGGGCCTTCATATTCGTGTTCTTCATCGATCAGGTTATCGCCATAGGCCGCAAGGACATCATCAATGGTATCGCCAACCTGAATATTATGGCCGGTTCGGATCAGGCTGGTGGCGATATCATATTCATCGGCATAAACCGAAACCCGGGCCAGCTTTTCATCAAGCATCATAAAGCCAAGCCCGGTCGGGCCGCCTGCCGATTGCAGGTGATAACAGGCGTTATTTTCGCTCCCTTCGCGGGTTGATGTCATGGGCTCGACCATGGCTGTACGGACCTGATCCTCGGTCATGCCGATTTTGGCATCGCCATATCCTTCGGGCGACAGGGTCGCAAGCGGGGTGTTTATGGCATCAAGTACAAGGATATCAATGGTGGCGATATCATCGCGTACAGTGACCGCACCAGGTTCGATGCGTTGCGATAAATAGGTCTGAGCACCGGTCTGCTGGCTTTGCCAGCTTTCGGGCAGAAACAGCTTTTCGCGTGGTTCAAGGCACAGGAACTTTGCGCCCTTGAGCTGTTTTGCATGATTGAATGAAACGTTGGCCGGGATATCCATACAGATGGTCTGGGGCAGGTCGCTGAACCAGTTGACCGGGGAGCCACGATCATCGCAAATCGTCGGATCAAACCGCAATTCGCAATAGGGCGGGACCGTATCGCGCAGGACCATGTCAAAAACCATCTGACCCTGATCTGCTTCTGTGATCAGGGTTTCCACCATTGTCTCGTCGGGATCAAGGATCTGATAATGCGTCAGGTTCCAGACGAAATTATCGCGCAGATCAAACAGAACATAGGGATCGGTTTCCGGTATCGCGACAGGATTTTCCTGTGCCGTGCTGGCAAAGGCAAAATGGGTCAAGCCCAGTGTCAAAACGGCAAGTGTTGCTGATTGCATTAATTGCATTATCTGTCCGGCGGAATGTTTGGTCTTTGTGTTGAAAGCTTGTGCGGAACTTTATGCGAAAGACATGCCATCGCGCCACTCGCTTTTGGTAGAGGACAGGCCCCGGCATGAAATCAGGCATCGGGCTTTTCGATACGGGCAAGAATATGGTCAGAAACCAGTTGCGCGGATGGTGACAGGCGGTGTCCGCGCGCGGTAATCAGGCTGTAGGGTTTGATTTCAATCGTTCCGTCAAACGGCAGTTCGGCAATCATGCCCCCGATGCTTAAAAGCGATGTGACCTCCTCGGCCATCGGTGCGATGGCATCCGTGCCCGACAGGGTGGCAAGGGTAACCAGCAGTGACGCGGAATTCAGGCTGGAATGCGGCAGCGGCAGATGGCGCGAGATAAACACGTCTTCGATGGTGCGGCGCATCAGGTTGCCTGGTGGCGGTAATAGCCATTCGAATTTGGCAAGACGGGCCAGTGAAACAGGCTTGTTTTCCGCAAGCAAAGGATGCCCGGCGCGAACCATCAGTCGGATTTTCTCGCTTCGGATTTCGCGGATGTTGAATTGGCGAGGGTCCATATCTTCGGGGACGCGGCCGATGACAAAATCATGATCCCCCGCCAGCAGATCCTTGATCAGCAGATGCGATGGTCCGACCGACACATGTGCTTCAAGCAGGGCGTTGATCGACTGCACCGTGCGGATGGCCGGCACGACAAGATCAACTGCTGCTGCGGTCACAGCGCCGATGAAAACCGTGCCGCCGCCATGCTTGATATCCTCGATCTCGCGTTCGGCTTCGCGGATTTCAATCAGCATGCTGCGCGCGCGCCTCGCCAGTGCGCGTCCAGCATTGGTCATTTCAATGCCGCGCGATCCGCGCACACAAAGCCGGGCTTCAAGAATGGTTTCCATTTCTGATAACAGACGTGATGCTGCGGGCTGCGATGTTTGCAGCATGGCGGCGGCCTGGCTGATCTGCCCGGTTTCTTCCATCGCGACAATCATGCGCAGATGGCTAAGCTTCAGGCCGCGCTGAAACAGATTGCCGGATCGAAACAACAGGGATTTTGCGGAACTCAGCGGTAATGTTTTTGCGGTCTCAGTCATGGGGATCCTCCGTTCCCGGCGAGTTTAATATATCATTATTGATATGCAAGTTTCGAAAATACTTATTTGATTGTTATGTCTGGCCCCGGAATAATGGCGCCGCATCTCGCGGGAAAACGGGATGCATTATCAAGCGAAAACAAAGACGCGGCACATACAGGCAGCTTTGCCTGGAAAGTCGGGCAAAAGGCTGTAAAGGCCGTGTCTTTTAGGGAGGAAAGATATGAAACGTCTCAGTGCCGTAATGGCAGGGGTCGCCTTTGGCGCGGCCGCAATGATGAGCCCGATGATTTCCGGCAGCTATGCACATGCCGATGAAAAAGGATATGTCGGGATCGCGATGCCGACCAAATCCTCGGCACGCTGGATTTCGGACGGCGAGTCCATGGTCAAGCAGTTCGAAGACGCCGGTTACAAAACCGATCTGCAATATGCAGAAGACGATATTCCCAACCAGCTTTCCCAGATTGAAAACATGATCGTCAAAGGCGTTGATGTTCTTGTGATCGCGGCAATCGACGGCACCACGCTTTCGAACGCGCTGGAAAATGCCAAGGCAGCCGGTATTCAGGTGTTCGCCTATGACCGCCTGATCCGTGACACCGCCAATGTTGATTACTATTCGACCTTCGATAACTTCAAAGTCGGCGTTCAGCAGGCAACCTCGCTGGTTGAAGGTCTGACCGCGGCTGGTGAGCCGCCCTATAATGTTGAACTGTTCGGTGGTTCGCCGGATGATAACAACGCCTATTTCTTCTATAACGGTGCGATGTCCGTTCTGCAGCCGCTGATTGATGAAGGCACGGTTGTTGTCAAATCCGGCCAGATGGGCATGGACAAGGTCGGTACCCTTCGCTGGGATGGCGCGGTTGCACAGGCACGTATGGATAACCTGCTGTCGGCTTATTATACCGACGATCAGGTTGATGGCGTTCTGTCGCCCTATGATGGTCTTTCGATCGGCATACTGTCGTCGCTTAAAGGCGTTGGCTATGGTTCCGGCGACATGAAAATGCCGGTTGTTAGCGGTCAGGACGCAGAACTGCCGTCGGTCAAATCGATCCTTGCTGGTGAACAGTATTCCACGATCTTCAAGGATACCCGTGAACTTGCACGTGTCACCGTTTCGATGGTCGACAGTGTTCTTGCCGGTAAAAAGCCGACCATCAACGATACCAAAACCTATGACAACGGTGTGAAGGTTGTTCCTTCCTACCTGCTGGAGCCGGTTATGGTTGATAAATCCAACTGGGAAGAAATCCTGGTGGGTTCGGGTTACTACACCAAGGACGAAGTCCAGTAATCCGTTGATCTGAATGTGACAGAGGGCGGGCTCGCTCTGAAATGCTGGCCCGCCTTTTTCTGTGCTGTCTGAAACTGACGGTAACAGTCAAACAAGACTGCGAGCGAGAATAGCGCCGTTGTGAAAGCATCGGCAGTGGGAGGACCGGATGGATACCATCCTGGAAATGCGCAATATCACCAAAACCTTTCCGGGGGTGAAGGCGCTGGACGATGTCAGCCTGAAAGTGGAACGTGGTGAAATCCACGCCCTTTGCGGCGAAAACGGGGCCGGTAAATCGACCCTGATGAAGGTATTGAGCGGCGTTTACCCGATTGGCACCTATGAAGGTGACATCCTTTATGACGGGGATGTGCAGGAATTCAAGGATATCCGCGACAGCGAAGAACGCGGCATTATCATCATTCATCAGGAACTGGCTCTTGTGCCGTTGCTGTCGATTGCCGAGAACATCTTCCTGGGGAACGAGATTTGCGAAAACGGTGTGATTAACTGGCCCGCGACCTTTGCACGCACGAGCGAGCTTCTGAAAAAAGTCGGGCTTCGCGAAACACCCAGCGAACTGATCACCAATATCGGTGTCGGCAAGCAGCAGCTTGTTGAAATTGCCAAGGCGCTTTCGAAAAAGGTCAAGCTTCTGATCCTTGACGAGCCGACGGCAAGTTTGCAGGAAAATGACAGCCAGAAACTTTTGGACCTGTTGCTTGAATTCAAGGCGCAGGGGATCACATCGATCCTGATTTCGCACAAGCTGAACGAAATCAATCGCGTGGCTGACCGCATCACGGTTATTCGCGATGGCAAGGCGATTTCGACACTTGATGCGCGTGGCGGCAAAATTACCGAAGACGATATCGTCAAGGATATGGTCGGGCGTGATATGGCGCATCGTTATCCGGACCGCACACCCAATATCGGCGCGACCAAGCTGATGGAAGTGCGCAACTGGAATGTGACCCATCCGCTGCATCCCGAACGCAAGGTCGTCAAAAATGTCAGTATCGATGTGGCGGCAGGCGAGGTTGTCGGGATTGCCGGTCTGATGGGGGCCGGGCGTACCGAACTTGCCATGAGCATCTTTGGCCGTGCCTATGGCGCGGATATCAGCGGCGAGGTCCTGATCAATGGCAAACCTGCCGATGTGTCGACCGTTGAAAAGGCGATTGCATCGGGTCTTGCCTATGTGACAGAGGATCGCAAGGAAATGGGGCTGGTGCTTGAAGAAAGCATCACGACCAATATCACATTGGCCAATCTTGACGGTGTTGCCGAACACGGCGTCATCAATGAAGGGGCCGAACGTCAGGTGGCCGAAGAATATCGCAACAAAATCAATATCCGCACCCCGAATGTCGGACAGAAGGCTGTCAATCTTTCGGGGGGTAACCAGCAGAAAGTCGTTTTGGCGAAATGGCTGTTTGCCGGGCCGGAGGTCCTTATTCTGGACGAACCGACGCGCGGCATTGATGTTGGTGCGAAATACGAGATTTATACGATTATCAACCAGCTGGCAGCCGATGGTAAGGGGGTCATCATGATCTCGTCGGAGATGCCGGAGCTTCTGGGCATGTGCGATCGCATCTATGTGATGAACGAGGGTGAGATCAAAGGGCAACTGGCGGCAAATGATGCCGATCAGGAAAAAATCATGCGCATGATCCTGAAAGCGTAAGGAAGCAGACAATGACGGATACTTCTAGTAGCAAATCGATGGGTTATTACCTGCGCACGCATATGCGCGAATATGGCATGGTGGTCGCGCTGATCGCGATTCTGGCCTTCTTCCAGGTGATGACCGATGGCGTGATGCTTAAACCGGTCAACCTGACCAACCTGTTCCTTCAGAACAGCTATATTATCATCATGGCAGTGGGCATGCTGCTGGTGATTGTCGGCGGCCATATCGATCTTTCGGTTGGATCGGTCGTCGGCTTTATCGGTGCGCTTGCTGCGGTGATGATTGTCCATTGGGATTTGCCGACGATTATTGTGATCCCGGCCTGTCTGATCGTCGGTGCGATTATCGGTGCCGCCCAAGGATACTGGGTTGCCTATTGGCGCATTCCGTCCTTTATCGTGACGCTGGCCGGTATGCTGGTGTTTAAAGGTTTGACGCTGGCGCTTCTGGGCGGGGCATCGGTTGGTCCGTTCCCTGACAGCTTCCAGGCGATGTCTTCGGGTTTTCTTCCCGATTTCTTTACCGGTTTGATCGAAGGCCGGTTTAACATCTTTTCGATGGTTCTGGGCGTTGCAATTGCGGTGATCCTGCCGGTCCTTGGTCTGCGGGCACGCGCCAAGCAGGCGAAGTTCGCCGAAGTCGAAGAGCCGATCGCGTTCTTTGCCGCCAAACATGCGATTGCCGGTATCGCGATACTTTATGTCACCTATCTTCTGTCGACCTATCGCGGGTTGCCGAACGTTTTGATCGTGATGGCGCTTCTGATTGCGATATTCACCTTCATCACCAACAGCACAACGCTTGGTCGCCGTATCTATGCGCTGGGCGGGAATGAAAAAGCCGCCAAGCTTTCGGGCATCAATACGAAACGCCTGACCTTCCTGACCTTTGCCAATATGGGCATGCTGGCCGCGCTCGCCGGTCTGGTGTTTGCCGCGCGTTTGAATACGGCAACCCCGAAAGCCGGTCTTGCGTTCGAGCTTGATGTGATTGCGGCCGTGTTTATCGGTGGCGCATCGATGTCGGGCGGGGTTGGCAAGGTGATCGGTGCGGTGGTTGGCGCGTTGATCATGGGTGTCATGAATAACGGCATGTCGATCATTGGTGTCGGTATCGACTGGCAGCAGGTCATCAAGGGTCTGGTGCTGCTCGCGGCTGTGATCTTTGACGTCTATAACAAGAACAAAGCGTAGCAACATGCAGACGAGGAACGGCACGGTTCTGACAGGATCAGTTGCTTGGATAAAGCAATTGCACAGTCGTGCCGTTCAAAGTCCCCCATATGGAATGCCACATCCATATGGAATCGGACCCGTCTCGATAAAAACTCATAAAGGAGAACGGGCATGACGAAGTTCAAACCGGCAGCATGGCCCCGCGTCCTGCGTTCGCAGGAAGGTTGGTTCGGCGGAACCAGCAAGGACAATATCTATCACCGCAGCTGGATGAAGAACCAGGGCCTGCCATCGGACCTGTTTGACGGTCGTCCGGTGATCGGGATTTGCAATACCTGGTCGCAGTTGACGCCCTGCAACGCGCATTTGCGCGATCTGGCGGAACGCGTCAAACACGGTATTTACGAAGCTGGTGGTTTACCGCTTGAATTCCCGGTTTTCTCGCCGGGCGAGAGCACATTGCGCCCGACCGCCATGATGTTCCGTAATTTGTGCGCGATGGATGTCGAGGAAGCGCTGCGCGGAACGCCGCTTGACGGTGTGGTTCTGATGGTGGGCTGCGATAAAACCACCCCAGCCCTTTTGATGGGGGCTGCAAGTGTTGATATCCCTGCGATTGTGGTTACCGGCGGGCCGATGCTGAACGGTAAATGGCGCGGTCAGGATATCGGTTCGGGCACGTCGCTTTGGCAGCTTTCCGAAGACCGCAAAGCCGGCAAGATCAGTACAGAGGATTTCCTTGAAGCCGAAATCGCCATGTCGCGTTCGCCCGGTTCGTGCAACACGATGGGCACCGCATCCACCATGGCCAGCATGGCCGAAGCACTGGGCATGGCGCTTTCGGGCAATGCCGCGATTCCGGCCGTGGATAGCCGTCGTCGCGTGATGGCGCATGTGACCGGCCGCCGGATCGTGCAGATGGTCAAGGACGACCTAAAACCATCCGACGTCATGACCAAGGAAGCGTTTGAAAATGCGATCCGGGTCAATGGGGCGATTGGTGGTTCGACCAATGCTGTGATCCATTTGCTCGCCATTGCCGGTCGTGTTGGCATCGACCTGACACTTGATGATTGGGACCGTCTGGGTCGTGATATTCCGACGATTGTGAATCTGCAGCCATCGGGCAAATACCTGATGGAGGAATTCTTCTATGCCGGTGGTTTACCGGTGGTCATCAAGGCACTGGGTGAGGCGGGCAAGCTGCATAATGATGCTTTGACCGTTTCAGGCGACACCATGTGGGATCAGGTCAAGGATGTTCAGAACTGGAATGACGATGTCATTCGCCCGTTCGAAAAGGCCCTGACCCAAAGCGGTGGCATCGCGGTTGTCAAAGGCAACCTTGCGCCCAATGGTGCGGTGTTGAAGCCGTCGGCGGCAACAGCTTCCTTGCTCACCCATCGTGGTCGTGCCGTGGTGTTTGAGGACATTGATGATTACAAGGCCAAGATCTATGACGAAAGCCTTGATATCGATGAAAACTGCATCATGGTTCTGAAAAACTGCGGGCCGAAAGGCTATCCGGGTATGGCGGAAGTCGGCAATATGGGCCTGCCACCCAAGGTGTTACGCAAGGGTATTACCGACATGGTGCGTATTTCCGATGCCCGCATGAGCGGCACGGCATATGGCACGGTGGTTCTGCATACTTCCCCCGAAGCGGCTGCTGGCGGCCCGTTGGCGGTGGTGCAGAATGGCGACATGATTGAACTGGATGTGCCAAACCGCAAACTGCATCTCGATATCAGTGACGAGGAGCTTAAGAAGCGCCTTGATAATTGGAAATCGACGGTGCCGGTACCGGAAAGCGGTTATGCATCGCTGTATTACAAAAGCGTCATTGGCGCGGACAAGGGGGCCGATTTCGACTTCCTCGTCGGTCATCGCGGCAAGGCGATCCCGAAAGACAGCCATTAGGCCAAAGCTCCCGCAAGACGCGATAGCGTTGATTGCGCACTCCCGACCGGTCGGCAGGAAATTGCTGACCGGTTTTTTTATTCTCCAGAGAGGAAAATGCAGCCTGCTTCCCTGTTCAGGGAACGGTATGACGATTTAAGTTTTATGGAAAAAATGGTGGGCGTAACAAGATTCGAACTTGTGACCTCTCCCGTGTGAAGGGAACGCTCTAACCAACTGAGCTATACGCCCGAAAACGGAAATCGCGGCCCGGTTGGGCAGCTTGCTTTCCATCGGTAGCGCGGGGTTATAA
>NZ_AUNC01000028.1:0-33142 GCF_000714555.1 Thalassospira permensis NBRC 106175
AAGGCGGGTGTTCATTTCAAGGAAGTAGAAGTTCTTGTCCTTATCGACGATAAATTCCACCGTCCCGGCGGAGCAGTAATTCACCGCATGCGCCAGTGCGACGGCCTGTTCGCCCATCGCCTTGCGGGTTTCGGGATCAATAAAGGGCGACGGCGCTTCTTCGACGACCTTCTGATGGCGGCGCTGGATCGAACATTCGCGTTCGCCAAGGTAAATGCCGTGACCGTGTTTGTCGCAAAGCACCTGAATTTCGATATGGCGCGGTTCTTCGACGAATTTTTCGATAAAGACGCGATCATCACCAAACGAGCTTGCGGCTTCTGACGTGGCGCGCTCGAACCCTTCGCGGCATTCGGCATCGTTGCGCGCAATGCGCATGCCCTTGCCGCCACCGCCAGCAGACGCCTTCAACATCACCGGATAGCCGACATCATTGGCTATTTTGATCGCCTCGTCGGTGTCCTTGATCACGCCCATATAGCCCGGCACGGTTGAAACACCTGCTTCTGCGGCGATTTTTTTCGAGGTGATCTTATCCCCCATCGCGGCAATCGCGTCAACCGGCGGGCCGATAAAGGCGATTTTGGCGGCATCAAGCGCCTTGGCAAAGGCCTGATTTTCCGAAAGGAAGCCATAACCGGGATGGACGGCCTCCGCCCCCGTGGATTTGCAGGCATCGATGATTTTATCAATCACCAGATAGGACTGATTGGAGGGTGCCGGGCCGATATGCACGGCCTCGTCGGCCATCTGAACATGCAGGGCATTTTTATCGGCGTCGGAATAAACCGCCACCGTGGCAATGCCCATTTTGCGGGCCGATTTGATCACGCGGCAGGCAATTTCACCGCGGTTGGCAATCAGGATTTTCTTGAACATATTGTTTGCTCCCAATTTGACGTCGCGGGTTAAAGCGGAATGTTGCCGTGTTTGCGGGCCGGGTTTTT
The DNA here is from genome assembly GCF_000714555.1 of Thalassospira permensis NBRC 106175. NCBI lineage: Bacteria > Pseudomonadati > Pseudomonadota > Alphaproteobacteria > Rhodospirillales > Thalassospiraceae > Thalassospira > Thalassospira permensis. The sequence continues at coordinate 948 of NZ_AUNC01000028.1, forward strand.
GATGTCCTTGTTGCGCAGCATCGCAAGCGACTTGCACACGCGCCTGCGCGTGCCATGCGGCATGATGACATCATCAATGAAGCCCTTGCGCCCCGCGACAAACGGGTTGGCAAATTTTTCGCGGTATTCTTCGGTGCGGGCCTCGATCTTTTCGGGATCGTTCATATCGGCACGGAAAATGATTTCCACCGCCCCCTTTGGTCCCATCACCGCGATCTCGGCGGTCGGCCAGGCATAGTTGACGTCACCGCGCAGATGTTTGGACGCCATCACGTCATAAGCCCCGCCATAAGCCTTGCGTGTGATGACGGTAACCTTTGGCACCGTCGCCTCGGCATAGGCATAAAGCAGTTTGGCACCGTGTTTGATGATGCCGCCATATTCCTGTGCGGTGCCCGGCATGAAGCCCGGCACATCGACAAAGGTGACAATCGGAATGTTATAGGCATCGCAGAACCGCACAAACCGCGCGGCCTTTTTCGAGCTGGCGATATCAAGACAGCCCGCCAGAACCATCGGCTGATTGGCGACGATGCCGACCGTGCGGCCATCCATGCGCGCCATGCCGATAATGATGTTTTTGGCATGATCGGGCTGAATTTCATAAAAGTCGCCTTCGTCGACGACCTTTGTGATCAGTTCCTTCATGTCATAGGGCATGTTGGGATTTTCAGGCACCAGCGTATCAAGCGAGAAATCATCGCGCATGATCGGGTCTTCGCACAGGCGCGCGGGCGGCTTTTCCTTATTGGATAGCGGCAGGAAATCCATGAAACGACGGGTCTGCAACAACAGATCAACATCGTTTTCAAACGCCAGATCGGCCACCCCGGAAATGCTGGTATGGGTCATCGCCCCGCCGAGTTCCTCGTGGGTGACTTCCTCGTGCGTCACGGTTTTGACCACATCGGGGCCGGTCACGAACATATAGGAACTGTCCTTGACCATGAAAATGAAGTCGGTCATGGCCGGGCTATAGACAGCCCCACCCGCACACGGCCCCATGATCAGGGAAATTTGCGGGATAACGCCGGATGCCTCGACATTGCGCTGGAACACATCGGCATAACCCGCAAGGCTTTCAACCCCTTCCTGAATACGGGCCCCGCCGGAATCGTTAAGCCCGATCACGGGCGCGCCGACTTTCATCGCCTGATCCATAATCTTGCAGATCTTGCGCGCATGGGCACCCGAGAGCGCACCGCCAAATACGGTGAAATCCTGGGAAAAGACGAACACCAACCGACCATTGATCGTGCCATGCCCGGTGACCACGCCATCGCCCGGAATGCGGTTTTCGGGCATGCCGAAATCAACGCAATCATGTTCGACAAACATGTCCCATTCTTCGAACGAGCCTTCGTCAAGAAGAACATCAAGCCGTTCGCGCGCGGTCAATTTGCCCTTGGCATGCTGATTGTCGATGCGGCGCTGACCGCCGCCCATGGCCGCCTCTGCGCGTTTGACTTCGAGCTTGGCGATAATATCCTGCATATTGCGTGATCCTTATTTTGGGCCGCCCGGAATGCATTCATGACGATGGTCATGCCGGTGATGCAATCTGAATGATGATTTGGAATAGCATTATTCGGTACTGGAATGCCAATTATTTTTCACAGTCTGGCACAAGATGAAAATAGCCTGTAAAGGCCTGATTTCCCTAACGTCATTGCGATATGTAAGGACGGGCTGGACTAAAGTCTAGAAGCAGGTCGGCAAATACCAATATTCAGGACAAACCGGGCACCAAACGGCTTCTGGCGCGTTAAGGCTTTATGATATCCATCAGAACGGTCATTTCATGAAGCTGTTTCGCATCCGCCCGCACGAGCCGAAATCCACCGGCGATGATCGCCCTGCGCAATCCTTATGGCGTTATATCTGGCTTATGAGCGGCCGGCACCAGATCGCTGTCTGCCTGATTGCCATATCGGTGGCGGCCCTTGGCATCGTGCCGTTGGAACTGCAACGCCGCCTTGTCGACGATGCGATCAGCAAACAGGATATGTCGCTTCTGACTGTGCTGGCGGTGATCTATCTGGCGGTTGTTGTGGTTCATTCGGCGACCAAATTCACGCTTCGGATGTATGAAGGCTGGCTCAGTGAAAGTGCGATCCGCCACAACCGCCGCCATCTCAGCCGCCTTTACGCCGAAGACCGCACCGGCAATGGCGAAGGCGAAAATGGCCGGGCAGTTTCGATCATCGGATCGGAAATCGAAAAACTGGGCGGCTTTGTGGGCGATGGATTGTCGCAGCCGGTCGTGAATGCGGGGATGCTGATTTTCGGGATCGGTTATATGGTCAGTGTCGAGCCGATCATCGGACTGATCGGTATTCTTGCCCTGATCCCGCAAATCGCGCTGGTGCCGGTCATTCAAAAACAGATCAACCGGCTGATTGAAAAGCGCGTGGAAAAAATGCGCGAAGTCAGCGACGAACTAAGCGAACTCCACCCCGGCGAAGATGACGATCACAAGGAACTTCTGGACCCGATCCATAGCGGCATCAGTTACCTTTATAACAACCGCATGTGGTTTTTCATCCTCAAGTTCGGAATGAAAACCCTGATCAATCTGCTTAATGCGCTTGCCCCGCTTTCGGTGCTGATTGTCGGCGGCTATCTTGCGATCAAAGGCGAAACATCGGTCGGGATTATTGTCGCGTTCATTTCCGGTTTTGACCGGATGTCATCACCAATGCGCGAATTGCTGTCCTATTACCGGATGGCGGCACAGGCCGCCGTACAGCATCGCATGATCGCGAAATGGATGAATTGATCAGGGCAACGAATGTTTATCGCTGCCCGATCAGATCAAGATACCGCCCCGCGGCCAGCAGTTCCGCGCGATGACGTTCGCGGCGCGCAACCGCCTCGGCATCAGCACCCCAATGCTCGATGGAATAGCTTTCATCAAGCTGAGAAACCTCAAACGCCTGCTCGGCACTGATCCGGCCGCGCAGGGTCGCAAGCCCGATGATCACCGATCCCGACACCGTCGTCAGGGTGTGAAGGGCTGTCAGGTAGTAATCATCAAGTGCCTCGATCTCGTCCTGAATACGCAGAAGGGCCTCGTCTTCCTGCGAGATCGGCATCACGCCCTCGGTCACTTTAAGCGACACACCCAGTTCATGATGCGCCCAGTCAAGCAACGGCTGCCATGCTTCGGCCTGCTGGCGGACAAGGTCATCGGGGAAGGATGCGCGATAGCATAACAGGTCAGACCGGCCAAATCCGGTCAGTTCCGCAATCACGCCAAACCGGTGCGGGCGCACGCGGTCAATCGCGGTTGCGGCCAGTTGCATGATCGGCATCGTGGTCGGCAGAACCTTTTCCCCCTGCGCATCCCATTCGGCCGCAATTTCATGCGCCAACGGTTCCGCCGGCAACACAAATTCGGCCTTGGACGGCGATTTTACCGGCCTTCCGTCCAGATGGATACGCCAGCCCTGCGCATCTTCGTCGCGCACGGCTTCGGCTTTTTTGTAAAAACGTTTGATCGATTTTGTAAGCATGATGGCGATATGCCCAAATCCGTTTCCATGTGCAAGCGATTTGATTGGACCGCCATGTTCAAAGGCGATTATCAAGAATTTCTGTATAATTTTTGATCAATTTACCCCATTGACCATTTATTAAACAACCGTACTCTGCCCGTAACAGTCCCTTCATATCAGGAAAACCGGCAAAAAAGGGATTTGGCACAGGCATTGCTGTGCGATCAGGGGTATCATTCGGTCAATGGGTCGTCAAAAGGACCCGAAACAGGAGGCTTCATTAATGGTGAGACTTAAAGCGCGGCTACTTGGCGCGACCGTCGGCATTGCCGTTGCACTTGGTGCGCAATCCGCCATGGCCCAGATGGCGATCAAATTTACACTCGACTGGAAATTCGAAGGCCCGGCAGCCCCCTATGTGCTGGCCAAGAAAAAGGGCTATTTCTCCGACGAAGGCCTTGATGTGACGATTGATTCCGGCAACGGATCGGTCGGTTCGATCACACGCGTTGCCAGCGGCGCCTATGATGTCGGCTTTGCCGATATCAACTCGATGCTGGAATTCAATGCATCGAACCCAGATCGCGCGATGAAGTCGGTCTTCATGGTTTATGACCGCCCGCCGTTTTCGTTGTTCATGCTGAAAAAAAGCGGCATCACCAAGCCCGAAGACCTGATTGGCAAGACGCTGGGCGCGCCGGTTTTCGATGCATCGCGCAAACTTTTCCCGGCCTTTGCACAGGCAACCGGGCTTAAGCTTGACGATGTCAAATGGGAAAGCATGGACCCGCCGCTGCGCGAACCGATGCTGGTGCGTGGTGACGTTGATGCGATCACCGGTCACTATTTCACATCAATCCTGAACCTTCAGGCACAGGGCATTTCCAAGGATGATCTGACCGTTTTCAAATATTTCGATTACGGCATGGATTTCTATGGCAATGCGATGATTGCATCGCCCGACATGATGGAAAACCATCCGGAAGAACTGCGCGCATTCCTGCGTGCGGTCGTCAAGGGATGGCGTGATGCGATTGCCAACCCCGAAGAAGCCATTGCGGCCCTTAAGGATACCGATCCGCTGATTGACCCGGCCCTTGAATTGCAGCGCCTTCAGATGACGATTGATGACAATGTCGTCACCGAGGTGACGCTTAAAGAAGGCATGGGCCAGATCAAGACCGACCGCATGAACAAGGCGATTGACCAGGTCAGCCTGGCATTTGGCATTGAAAACAAGCCAACCGTTGCGGATATCTTCACCGACATTTTCATGCCCGGCGATAAAGACCGGATGCTGAAATAACTGCCACGCCAGACCACGCAAACGGGGCCGGGCAAACCGGCCCCGATACATAATAAATCATCAGGATACGCAGGGGGATGACTGCCGTGTCGAACAGCTTTGTCGAACTCGACAATGTCCGGCTTCGTTACAGCGAAGGTGACGATCTGGCATTGGAAACAACAAACATGAAGATCAACAAGGGCGAATTCATTGCCGTTGTCGGACCTTCGGGATGTGGCAAGTCATCGCTGCTGAAACTGGTATCGGGATTGATGCCGCCCAGCGAAGGCACGGTTATCGTCGATAACAAGGAAGTTTCCGGGCCGCTTAAGATCGTCGGCATGGCGTTTCAGAACCCGACCCTTCTGCCGTGGCGAACGACCCTTGATAACGTCCTGCTGCCGATGGAAATCGTCAAACCGCATCGCAACCGCCTGCGCAAGCACCGTGCCGAATATGAAGACCGCGCGCGAAAGCTTCTCGCCAGTGTCGGGCTTGCCGGGCACGAAGACAAATACCCGTGGGAATTGTCAGGCGGGATGCAGCAACGCGCATCGCTCTGCCGGTCATTAATCCATGAACCGGACCTTCTGATGCTCGACGAGCCGTTCGGTGCCCTTGACGCCTTCACCCGCGAAGAGCTTTGGGACATTCTGCAGAACCTTTGGATGGTGCGGCCCTTTACCGTCATTCTTGTCACCCATGATCTGCGCGAAGCAGCCTATCTCGCCGATACGATTTATGTGATGTCCAAGCGCCCGGGTACGATTTTGGTCCAGCGTGAAAACACCCTGCCCCGCCCACGCGATCAGGAAACGACATTCACGCAGCCCTTCACCGATCTGGTCCACGAATTGCGCAGTCACATCCGTGACGTGCGCGCGGCATAAGGGAAGGTTGAAAGCATCATGGCCAAGAAAAAAGACCTGTCCAAAGCCACTCCCTGGATCAGTGCAATCGGGCTTTTCGTGATCTGGGAACTGATTGTCCGGATTTTCAATATTCCGGTCTATATCCTGCCGACCCCGTCGGAAAGCATCATGGTCGGCTGGGATTTCCGCGGTGCGATCTGGATGCATGCGGTTCATACGCTTTATACGACCCTGGCGGGCTTTGCCATTGCGGTTGTGTTTGGCGTGGTTCTGGGCGCGCTTGTCGGGTCCAGCAAGGCGGTTTATGACGCGGCCAACCCGCTTCTGGTCGGGTTCAATTCGGTGCCAAAGGTGGCACTGGTCCCGGTCCTTGTCATGTGGTTCGGCATCGGTACGGTGCCCGCAATCATTACCGCATTCCTGATTTCGTTTTTCCCGATTGTCGTCAATGTGGCGACGGGACTGGCAACGCTTGAACCCGAATTGCGCGATGTGTTGCGATCCCTTGGCGCGACCCGGCGCGATATTCTGATCAAGGTCGGCTTCCCTCGCGCCATGCCCTATTTCTTTGCATCGCTTAAGGTCGCGATCACGCTGGCCTTTGTCGGTTCGGTGATTTCGGAAACCGTCGCATCGAACCTTGGTGTTGGCTATCTGATGTTGTCGGCATCATCGAAATTCAACATGCCGCTGGTGTTTGCCGGGTTGCTGGTGATCGCGGTGATGGGGATTGCGATGTACGAGCTGTTTAACATCATCGAACGCCGGTCCACCAAATGGGCCAATCGCGGAAATCCGACCAATTAAGAGCTTCGTCGCACCGCTTGGGCACGTAAAAGGCCGGGAAAACCCCGGCCTTTTGATGTTCTGGCGATTGCGATAAAGCCTTAGGACAGATGGGTATCAAAGAAACCCATCGTGCGTTCCCACGACAGTTTGGCATCCTCGGCGTCATAACGGCCACCGGTCGGATTGGCAAAGGCGTGGTCGGCCTCGTACCAGAAAATCTGGTAATCGGTTTTCCCGGCTTCCTTGAGGGATTCCTCGAACCCATTGACCATCGATTTGTTGATGCTTTTATCAAGGGTGCCGAAATGCCCCATCAGCGGCGCGTTCAGGGTTGAAACCTGCTCGGCGGTCTTTTTGACATTGCCGTAATAGACAACAACCGCATCAACATCGGCGGCAAGCGCGGTATTGAGCGACCAGCCACCACCAAAGCACCAGCCAACCGTTCCCACCTTGCCGGTTGAATCCTTGTGATTTTTAAGGAATTTGACGGATTCCTGCAATTTTTCGGTGGCAATCGCCGGATTGACCGCCGACATCAGCGCCTTTGCCCCATCCGCCGTGGTTGCAGGTGGCTTGCCATACAGATCAACCGCAAGCGCGATATAGCCCTGCTTGGCATATTCTGCCGCAACCGCGCGGATCTGATCATTCAGGCCCCACCATTCATGGATCAGAATGACGGTCGGGGCCGGAAGGGTTGCCGGCATGGCGATTTCGGCGGTCATTTTTTCCCCGCCCGGCGTGGTGATGGTCACGGGGGACAATGTCGATCCGGCGGCATGGACCAAAATCGGATCGGCCAGAATAACCGCAAGCGGCAAGGCAACCGCGCCTTTAAGGAACAGACGGCGATCTTCATCCGTGGCCTTCGGCGGCGGGCCGAGATGGTCGTTTACGCCACATCCGTCAAGCGTGCACATATTCAAGCCTCCTCTGTCTTGTTACGATCAGGCGTTTTTTCAGGTTGTATTTTGCATGATGCTCTTCGCGTCATCATTTCGCAAGATGCGAAGAATTTGCAAATCACGCGCGCGTCACAAATCCCTGTCACCCCAAAGAGTACGCACTCAAACCCTTTACAGATCAACCCTTTGTACCGCCATCCTGGCAATTGTCATGCAAATGTCCCCTTGCCCTGTCTGCTGTTGCCTGCTTTAACAGCCAAACGTCGATCCCGTTCCCAATCATCCGAGGAAATCATGCGTACTATCGAAACGGTTCTTTTTGATCTGGGCGGCGTTCTGGTCGATTGGGATCCAAGGCATCTGTATCGCAAGATTTTCAAAGATGATGCCGAAATGGAACGTTTCCTTACAGAAATCTGTCATCCGCACTGGAATTTCCTGCATGACAAGGGTGCGCTACGCTTTGCCAAATCGATCCCCGATCTTCAGCATCGCTATCCGGAATATAGCGACCAGATCGCAGCATGGATGGACCGCTGGCCGGAAATGATGAAGGGCTCGATCGACCGCACCGTTCATATTCTTGAAGAACTGAAATCACGCGGCAATGTGCGTTTGTTTGCGCTGACCAACTGGTCGGCGGATACCTGGCCGCATGCGATTGAACGGTTCGGTTTCCTAAGCCATTTCGAAGGCATTCTGGTATCGGGTCAGGAAAAACTGGCCAAGCCCGACCCGCAGATTTTCGATCTGACCGCCGCGCGGTTCAAGCTTGATCCGCGCGAAACCCTGTTTATCGATGACAGTGAAAAGAATATTCAGCAGGCGCGCGAAATGGGCTTTGCCACCCACTGGTTCCGTGACCCGATCCGCCTGCGTCGTGATTTGATGGAATATGGCCTGCTTTAAAAACAGTCAGTGCCGCTTGGCCGTCAGGTAATTGGCAAAGCACTGTTCGAAAACATATTTCCAGCCGCTTTCATAGCCGTCGCGGACCATCGGGGCGATTTCGCCCAGATTTTTCCAGTCCCAATGCTTGAGCCGGATCACACAGCGGCCAAAGGCATTCTGTTCGAACGTGACACTGATGCGGGTATAAGCCCCTTCTTCCCAGCCCGGATGCCAGGTAAAGGCAACATGTTCGCCTGCCTGCCAGATATCGACAGTGCCCCAGACCACCGGATCGCGGCCCTTGGCATGCTCGACAATCTTGCCGCCAAGGCCCGGATTGATTTCGACAGATTTGCAGTTTTCACGCGCCAGCGAATGGCTGTCGGTCGGCCACCAATTGCCAAAGCCATTGGTGAATGCCTCGAACGCGTATTCCGGTTCGACCGGAACGGTGATTTCCACCCGGATCGGTTTCAGATCGTCATCTTTGTGATCGGCTTCAGGCAGCATCGCGGCCGGTTCCCCACATGGTTTCCAGCAATCCGGGCAGCTGATCGAAATGATCAATCACGGCATGCGCCCCGGCCTTGTTCAGCGTTTCAATATCGTGATAGCCCCAACTGACACCAATCGACAGCATCCCCGCCGCCCGGCCCATTTCGATATCATAGGCGGTATCGCCAATGATCACCGCATTGGGCGCATCCACGCCGGTTTCATCCATGGCGGCGTGCAACATCGACGGATGGGGTTTGGACGGATGATTGTCGCATGTCTGAAGGGTAACGAACCGGCCTTCAAGTGCGTTGCGCGCCAGCACGGCATCAAGCCCGCGGCGCGCCTTGCCCGTCGCAACCCCCAAAAGCCAGTTGCGCGTATCCAGTGCGGCCAGCATTTCGCGCACACCGGGGAAAAGCGGCTCGTAAAAATCCGGGGTCTGGCGCAATTCAAAGAATGCCGCCTTATAGGCCGCGGTGACGCCTTCAATAATTGCGTCATCGATCATGCCCGGTGCGGCAAGCTTGCGGATCGCTTCAGGCAGGCTCAGACCGATGATGGTACGTGTCTTTTCAAGGCCGGGGCAATCAAGGTCATGTGCGGCAAAGGCATGATCCATGCAATGCGCAATCGCATGCTGGCTATCAACCAGCGTACCGTCACAATCAAAAACCACAAGCCTGAGCGGATCGTTCGCCATCAAAAGTCATCCAGTTCTGTTCATATCGCGGCGGAGATTATTCCAAAGTCCGCCAAAGATCGAGTCTCTAGCCCATGCAAAGTCGACGCATTTTTTGCTCTGCGGCAAGCAATGGAAACCAATGGTAAATTTAAACACACTTCCGAACACCCCAAGGTAGGGTTAGGATGATTCTGTTAGCACGCAAACTGCGGAGGCTGAACATGCTCACACTTCGGGACTGCATCGATTTCAGCGATCTGAGCGAGGAGGAAATCCTCGCGATTGCCGAGTGTGAACACATCCCCCTTCTGACCGCCCTTGAGGAAGGCGAAAGCATGGTGCACACCCCACGGGGGCGCAAACGGATTGCTATTATGATCAAAAGCCAGGCGGAAATGTGCGAACGTACGGGAAATACGGTCCACGCCCAACATCTGCGCCGGGTTCATGATGCGTTTATCAACCGCTTCGACAAAATGGTCGCGCGCCCTTAAAGATCGATTGTCATCAACGCCGTTGACAGGGACGAAAAAGCCGACGCACTGCGTCGGCTTTTCGCGTTTCGGACACTGACCGCATCCGTTATCTTTTACGCAACCGGGACGGCTTTGCCTTAGGTTTCGGTTTGATTTCCTTTTCCCGGTGGATTTCCGGTGTCAGGAATTTGGTCGGCGTTTTCGGATCAAAGTTCAGCGCTTTGATGGTTGCGCTGAAATGTTCGGGCACCGGGGCTTCGATCACGACGCGATGGCCGGTCACCGGATGGGGAAAGTCAATCGCACGCGCATGCAGATGCATCTGGTTTGACAGTCCATCAAGAAACGCTTTGGCCCCGCCATATTTACCATCGCCAAGGATCGGGCATTCCATCGCCTGACAATGCGCGCGCAGCTGGTGGGTACGACCGGTCAGCGGCGACAGGGCAAGCCACGCCGCACGACGTCCGGCGCGCGCCAACTGACGATAGATCGTCTGGGCAGATTTGCCTTCTTTTTCGTCGATGACCATCTTTTCACCGCCCTTGCCGCCATGTTTGGCAAGCGGGGCATCAATCAGGCCTTCGCGTTCATCGGGCGCACCCGATACAATCGCCCAGTACAATTTCCGCGTGGTCTTGTCCTTGAATGCCTTGGTCAGGGCATTGGCCGCCGATGCCGACCGTGCAAGCAACAGCACGCCGCTGGTGTCCTTATCAAGACGATGCACCAGTTTCGGGCGTTCCTTGCTATCAAGCTTTAACGCATCAAGCATGCCATCAACATGAAGGTCGGTATTGGTCCCGCCCTGCACCGCCAGACCGGCGGGCTTGTTGATCGCCAGAACCACTTCGTCATAGAAAATGACGGAATCGCGCAGCGCCTGAAGTTCTTCCTCGGTCGCGTTCGATTTGGCCGGGCCGGATTTTACATGCTGGGCCGCATTGGCCGCATCGTAATTGCCCTCCGCCCATGGCCCCATACCGCCGCCCGACATGACCGGCGCGGGCGGAACACGGACTTCCTGACCGGGCTCAAGGCGCTGACCGGCCTTGGCACGTTTGCCATCAACACGGATCTGACCACCCCGCAGGAACTTCTGAACCTGCCCAAAGGTAAATTCCGGGCAGTTCCGTTTGAACCAGCGATCCAGCCGCATTTCGGCTTCGTCATTCTTAACCTTGCGCAGAGTGACGCCACTCATTGCAGAACTCCCCTTACCAGCGCGATTGCGCCGAACAATGCTGCGATGCCAACGCAGACCGAAACCGCGACATAAAGGCCCGAAAGGCCGATATTACCGCGTTCATATAAGGTCGCGACATCGAGCGAAAAAGTCGAAAACGTTGTAAACGCCCCCAGAAAGCCGGTCACAAGGAAGGCCCGCATTTCAGGACTGAGCGACAGCTTGACCGCCGAAAGCTCGATCAGAAGTCCCATCAGGAAGGAGCCGACGATATTGACCGTCAAAGTCCCCCATGGAAATCCATGACCAAGTGTCGCGCCCATCAGGGCCGAAACACCATATCGGGCAACCGCCCCGATAGCCCCGCCCAATGCGATGGATGCGATAAACAACGGTGAAAATTGCATGGCGCGGAACCTAGTCTTTCAGTTCTGAAAAGTCACGTGTGAAAACATCATGGGCGGGTCGCATTCCGGTACACCAACCAAGCCCCGTCGCAAACGAACAATCAGTTCTGCGGCGCGGCCTGCCGGCCAATCAGGGCGACGGTTGCCGCCATCCATGATTTCAGGCGTTTTTCATTCTGGCCGAAATCGTCACTGCCATAGACGGATCGGGAATAGGCAAAAACGCGGCTGCCGCCATTTTCACCGGGAATGACCTTGACATCAACCCAGTCGGGAAAACGGAAAACAGGCGTCCGGGCAAGGAAGCGCAATTCAAGCGCCAATCCATTCCCCTCGACAAGTTTCATGCCTTGTGCGCCCGCGGTTGCCTGCAAGGCGGTTGCGACGGTATCGGGCGATGCATCGAATACCGGGCTTGGCACGTTGCGATCGGTCGATGGGCAGGCATCCGGCGGGCAGACCAGGAAATAGGTCGGTGATTGCGGCAGGTCGATATCCGGTCCCAGACTGATGTCTGCTGGCTCATCTGCCATCAACATACTGTCGAGCAATCCGCTGAAACGGATTACGGCAAATGTCAGTCCGCCGACAAACAGAAGCCATGCCAGTACAATCGCTACGCGTTTCACAAAAATTCCCCGTTCCCGTTTTGCGTGCCCTGCTGTAACGCAAGACTCCCTAAATACCGGTTAATTCCTGTAATTCGTCAAGTTAACAAATACGAAAATGCCCAAACGAGATGCTCGTTCGGGCATTTTTGGGAAACCAATGGACCGCAACGGGGGGGGGTGGATTGCGATGATCGATTTCCCGCGGGCAATGCAACAGGCCGTAAGCGTTATGCCGCCGTCGGAAGCGGTGCAGCAGCCACATTGGCAATCGCACGTTCCATGGCTTCTTCAGCGTTTACCGCGAAACCGGATGCATCGATAACGTCAATATCGGAAATACCGACGAAACCAAGAACCTGTTTCAGATACGGGGTCGCGAAATCGGCCGGGCTGTTGACCGGAACACCGCCGGTGGCAACAACGATATAGGCTTTCTTGCCTTCAAGCAGGCCTTTCGGGCCATTTTCAGTGTAGTTGAAGGTCACACCGACACGGGCGATCAGGTCAACCCAGGCCTTAAGCGTCGACGGGACCGAGAAATTATACATCGGCGCACCGATCACAACGACGTCGGATGCCTGAAGCTCGGCAACCAGTTTGTCGGAAACGGCGATCACGTCTTTCTGTGCCTCGGTACGGTTTTCAGCCGGGGTATAGAACGCGCCGACAATCTCGCCGGTCAGGGCCGGGATCGATTTGTCGTTCAGGTCACGTTCAACAACATTGGCAGCCGGAGTTGCGGCAACAATACGTTCGATCAGCTTTGATGCGATCTGACGCGAATTGGAATTTTCGCCGTTAACCGAGGCATTGATATGCAGGATCGAAGTCATGTGAATTCTCCAAGTCCGGGTTTGTTTCTGTTACCCCGACTTTAACAGTTTCCATGACGATGATTATCCGATGTCTTTTCACCAGATTGTTGACCAAAAGAGAACAACACACCTGCCGGTTAGTCTTCGCCGCGCTGCTTTTGACGTTCCCGGCGTAATTTATCGAAATAGTCGACCCGCTTTTTCAAATCACGTTCAAAACCGCGTTCGACCGGTTCGTAAAAATTCTGGCGGCGCATGCCATCGGGAAAATAATTCTGCCCGGAAAAACCATCTTCCTGATCATGGTCATAGGCATAGCCACTGCCATAGCCGATATCCTTCATCAGCTTGGTCGGCGCATTGAGGATATGGGCAGGCGGCATCAGCGACCCGGTATCGCGTGCGACCTTCAATGATCGTTTATAGGCGGCATAACCGGCATTTGATTTGGGGGCCAGCGCCAGATAGATCACCGCCTGCGCCAGCGCCAGTTCGCCTTCGGGACTGCCAAGGCGTTCATAAGCCTCCCACGCGCCAACACAAATCTGCTGCGCCTGCGGATCGGCAAGTCCGATATCCTCGACCGCCATGCGGGTGATGCGGCGCGCGACGAATTTCGGGTCCTCGCCCCCGGCCAGCATCCGATTAAACCAATACAGGGCCGCATCCGGGTCTGACCCGCGCACCGATTTATGCAGCGCACTGATCAGGTTATAATGACTGTCATCGCCCTTGTCATAAAGCGGCATGCGCTTTTGCACGGTACGCGACAATTCGGCAACGCCAAGCGGCCCATCGTCACTGGGCGGCAGCAAAAACAGCTCTTCGGCAAGGTTCAGCAAATAACGGCCATCCCCATCGGCCATGGCGCGCAGCGTCACCCGTGCTTCGGGCGACAGGGGCAGCTCGAACCCCATTTCCTTTTCCGCACGCACCAGAAGCTCTTCAAGACCCTGATCATCAAGCCGTTTAAGCACCAGCACCTGACAGCGTGACAGCAACGCCGCGTTCAGCTCGAACGAGGGGTTTTCGGTTGTCGCCCCGATCAGGGTAATGGTGCCGTCTTCAACAAACGGCAGGAAGCTGTCCTGTTGTGCCTTGTTGAAACGGTGGATTTCATCAATGAACAAAAGGGTCGATGCCCCGGTTGCCCGCCGCCCGCGTGCCCGGTCAAACACCTTGCGAAGGTCCGCCACCCCGGAAAAGATCGCCGACAAGGGCTCGAACGCCATATCGGCAACATCGGCCATCAGGCGGGCCAGTGTTGTCTTGCCACAACCGGGCGGCCCCCAAAGAATCACCGATGGCACACGCCCGGTATTGATCATGCGCGTGATCGGTCCCTCATCCCCGAACAGATGCCCCTGTCCGACAACCTCATCCAGCTTGGCCGGACGCAGCCTGTCGGCCAAGGGCCGGGATGCCTGACTTTCAAACAGTGACGCCATATCGGGCAGATGTTCCTATTGTTATCTTGCGACCGGTTTTGCGCGGAACTTATCACGAACATCGACCGGTTTATAGCGATAAGGCAAGAATATTGACACCTCGACCATCGAGGTATACCGTTCGCGCCATCAAACCAGCCGGAAACACCGACGTGAAACAGATTGCCGATTATACTGACCGTTCCTATTGGCAGGGCACAATCAAAATGTCCTTGTCGAAGTTTTTCGTGCTGTGCGTTTTGCATCGCAAGCCGATGCACGGCTACGAGGTCGTTCAGGCCGTCGAAAAAACCACCAATGGCTGCTGTTCCCCTTCCGAAGGAACCGTCTATCCGGTTCTGAACGAATTCGAGGCCGGTGGATACCTGACATCGCACCCCGAAGTCGTTCAGGGCCGCCAGCGCAAGGTTTACGAACTGACCGACAAGGGGCGCGATGCATTCCGGGTCGCGACCGAGGCATGGATGGATGTGACCCAGCATATCCTTGCCAGCCGGGATGCAACCCAGACCCGCACGGCATCCTCCACCACCCCGGTCCCCCAACCACAGGGAAAGGCATGCTGTGAGTAGTCCTTTTTTCTGGCCATCATACCTCGATGATCGAGGCATCAAATCATGACCAAAGCCCCCAAAAAAATGCCGATCATTATCGCCCTTGGCAGCGCACAAACACTGGGGTTCGGATCGACACTTTATCTGCCGGCCATTCTGTCCGCCCCAATGGCAGAGGAATTCGGCATTCCGACCGGCTGGGCGTTTGGTGCCTTTTCGCTGGCACTTGTGGTTGCGGCCCTTCTGGGCCCGATGGCAGGTGCGCGGATCGACCGGTTTGGCGGGCGCAATATCCTGACGGTTTCAAGCCTTGTCTTCGCGCTTGGCCTTGGTTTGCTTGGCCTGTCGAACGGTATGATCGCCATGTGCATGGCGTGGCTCATCATCGGGGCCGGTATGGCGATGGGACTTTACGAGGCGGCCTTCGCAACCCTTGCCGGGATCTTTGGGCGTGGTGCACGCGGGCCGATCACCGGCATCACATTGATTGCCGGATTTGCCAGCACGATCTGCTGGCCGATATCGGCCGGGCTTGAAATCGAATATGGTTGGCGTGCCGCCTGCTTTTTCTGGGCAGCGATGCATTTGCTTGTCGGGTTGCCGCTAAACCGCCTGATCATCCCGGCCGGAAACGGCCAGCATATGGCCCCAGCCAAGGCCCCTGCTGACAATCCCGATAATGTCAGGGTCAAAGCGGATACGGCGGTAACGCCGGGATATTTCACCGTACCGATGATCCTGCTGGCATTCATTTTCGCCGCAAGCTGGTTTATCGCAACCGCCATGGCCGCCCATTTGCCGCGATTGTTGCAAATTTCGGGGATGGATACGGCGGATGCGATTATTGCCGCCTCGCTCGTCGGCCCGGCACAGGTCGCGGGACGATTGCTGGAATTCGGTGTATTGCAACGCATGCATCCACTGATTTCCGCCCGGATAGCAGGCTTTGCCCATCCGCTTGGCGCATCGCTTCTGCTGGTTTTTGCCGGTCCCGTCGGGATGATATTCACAAGCCTGCATGGGGCGGGCAATGGTATCCTGACCATCGCCAAGGGGACCTTGCCCCTTGCCCTGTTCGGGCCAGTTGGCTATGGCCTGCGGCAGGGGTTTCTGATGGCACCGTCGCGCTTTGCGCAGGCCGCCGCCCCGTTTCTGTTCGGATTGCTGATCGACGGATATGGCGTCCGGGCAGTGCTTCTGACCGTCGGGCTGGGTTTACTCAGCTGTCTGGCGATGATGTTTCTTAAAACCGATACGGCCAGATCAGCGGCATCATGAAAAGCCAGATCGACCATCTGCCGCTATCGATTGTCAGCGACAAAAACGACAGAACCGGGGAATGATCCCCGGTTCTGTCTATCTATTGGCTGACAAGAATCAAAGCTGGAATTCAGCGGTCAGAACCTTGCCATCGCGTTTGACCGCAATGGACCAGTCCCGCCCGCGTTCACCGGCTTTGATAACGTCCTTCAGGCGGGCCACGGTGTCAATCGGCACACCATTGACCTCGACGATATAATCACCGGGTTGAATGCGGGCACGGCGCGCAAGGCTGTCGCGCTGCACGGCAAGGACGATGACACCGTTGCTCAGCGTATCAATGCCAATTTCATCGGCAAGTGCGGGGTTCACATTGGCGATTTTTGATCCGCTGAACGGATTGCGGCCTTCGACCTCGGTTTCATCACGCGCAGGCAGTTCGGGTGCGACTTCAAGCGGCATCCGGAGCATCACTTCCTGCCCCTTGCGCAGCACGGAAAGCTCGGCATTGTGATCAAGTTCCAGTGTTGCAATGCGGAATTTAAGCTCGTTGGGGTTATCGACAGGAAGACCATTCACCGCAACCACCACATCACCGGGTTTAAGGCCGCCACGATCCGCCGGGCTGCCATCGCGGACTTCGTTGATCAGAACACCATGCGGGCGATCCAGATCAAGCGACGCCGCCAGATCGGCGGTTACCGACTGCCCTGCCGCCCCCAGCCACGGGCGACGCAGATCGCCACTGATCAGGCCACGCATCACCACCTTGACCATATTGACCGGCACGGCAAAACCGATGCCGTTTGACCCGCCCGATTTGGTAAAGATTGCCGAATTCACCCCGATCAGATTGCCATCAATATCAACAAGCGCCCCGCCGGAGTTCCCCGGATTGATCGCGGCATCGGTCTGGATAAAGGATTGATAATCCTGCCCGGTCACACCGGCACGCGCCAGTGCGGAAACGATGCCGCTGGTCACGGTCTGTCCCACCCCGAACGGGTTGCCGATGGCAAGGACAAGGTCGCCGACCTCGACCGCGTCAGAATCGCCAAGCGTGATGGCCGGCAATTCATCCTTCACATCACGCAGACGCAGAACGGCCAGATCGGTGCGTTCGTCCGAACCGACCAGATCGGCATCGAATTCGCGATTATCATGTAAAACAACGCGGATCTCGCTGGCACCATCAATCACGTGATGGTTGGTCACGATTGTGCCATCCGACGATACAATCACCCCGGAACCAAGCGACCGTTCAACCCGCTGGCGCGGCGCGCCGAATGCACCGCCAAACCGTTCGCCAAAGAACTGCCGAAAGAACGGATCGTTGAAAAACGGGCTGCGTTGCTGGGTGGTGACGACCTTTTTGGTATAGATGTTCACAACGGCCGGCGCGGTTTGCTTCACCAGCGGCGACAGCGACATCTTTATTTCGGTCTGGCTTTCGGGCAGGCGCCGATCCTGTGCGGATGCTACGCCAATCTGGCCAAACATGGCCCCTGATACAATCATGATCCCGGTCATGACGGTCGCAATCAATCGTGCCTGCACGTCGAACTCTCTCTTTTCTTCGTAAAGCGGGTCAGCGCGGAAAACAGTCTGGTTAGGGTCAGGGTCAGAACCCTGGATACCGACAGAAAGTAGGGTGATCAGGATTTACGCGCAACCTTGGCGGAAATATGATGAATTTTGAAATATTTCGCTGCCGCGATAAAACCAAAAGAAAACGGGCGGCACCATTGGCACCGCCCGTTTCTATCTTAAAGGCCGAAACGTTGCTTATTCAGCAGACGCTTCTTCGCCTTCGCCCTCTGCTTCAAGGCGAGCACGGTCTTCCGCGCCTTTGGCTTCCGGGTTGCGATCAACGAGTTCGATCACAGCAACCGGAGCAGCATCGCCATAACGGAAGCCAGCCTTCAGAACGCGGGTGTAACCACCCGAACGCTCTTTGTAGCGATCAGCAATTTCGCCGAACAGCTTGGCAACGACTTTCTCGTCACGCAGGATCGAAATGGCCTGACGGCGTGCATGCAGGTCGCCCCGCTTGCCCAGCGTAATCAGTTTTTCGACATACGGGCGAAGATCCTTGGCCTTCGGAAGAGTGGTTTTGATCTGCTCGTGGGTGAGCAGCGAAACCGCCATGTTAGAGAACATCGCCTTACGATGGGACGAAGTACGATTAAGCTTACGGCCTTGCATACCGTGACGCATAGGAACTCTCCTTATTGCCTTGGCTTCGCGCACGAAACCGATTGTGATACCGCGCCGCCACCCTGACTAAATCAGGTCATGCACGTGCGGTTTTGGGCACCAGCCCGCCAGAAATTCCGAAAACCGGGTTTCTGGTTGGGGCAGAACGCCTGCCCCGTCAGTCAAAAAGCACCGACCCGAAGGCCGAAGCCCCGTCTTAGAACGGGTCTTCGAACTTACGCGCCAGTTCTTCGATGTTTTCCGGCGGCCAACCGCCGACTTCCATACCAAGATGCAGGCCCATCTGCGCCAGAACATCCTTGATTTCGTTCAGCGATTTACGGCCGAAGTTCGGCGTACGAAGCATTTCTGCTTCGGTTTTCTGAACCAGATCACCGATATAGATGATGTTGTCGTTCTTGAGGCAGTTTGCCGAACGGACCGAGAGCTCGAGCTCGTCGACCTTGCGCAGCAGATTGCGGTTGAACGGCAGTTCGTCTTCTTTCTTCTCTTCGACAACCGCTTCCGGCTCGTCGAAGTTGACGAACAGCGACAGCTGGTCCTGAAGGATACGGGCAGCAAGTGCCATTGCATCTTCCGGGGTGACCGAGCCGTTGGTTTCAACGGTCAGCGACAGCTTGTCATAATCGGTATCCTGACCAACACGGGTGTTTTCCACCTTGTAGGCCACTTTACGGATCGGGCTGAAGATTGCATCGATCGGAATAAGACCGATCGGCGCATCCGACGAACGATGCGAAGTCGCAGCAACATAGCCTTTACCGTTATCAACGGTAAATTCGATGTTCAGCGTCGCACCATCATCAAGATGGCACAGCTCGAGATCCGGGTTAAGGATTTCGATGTCGGCACCGGTTTCGATCTGACCCGCGGTGACAGCACCCGGACCAGTCGCTTTAAGCGCCATTTTCTTCGGACCTTCGGCATGCATGCGCACACCCATGGTCTTGATATTCAGGATGATGTCGGTGACATCTTCACGCACACCCGGGATCGACGAAAATTCGTGCAATACACCGTCAATCTGGATCGCAGTAACCGCCGAACCCTGGAGCGACGACAGCAGAATGCGACGCAGCGCGTTACCCAGAGTCTGACCAAAACCGCGCTCCAGCGGTTCCGCCACGATCGTACCGATGCGGCTGGCATCCGTACCCGGAGTAACATCAAGCTTGGTCGGCTTAATCAGTTCCTGCCAGTTCTTTTGAATCACGAGACCCACCTTCGCAACTGGAGCCTATGGTAAGGGGGGCACAAAATTGGCCCCCGCGAGAAACGCGAAGAGGCCCGGTCGCCCGGGCCCAAACGCGGGGTCGTCCGCAGATCGGCGCGATTAGACGCGACGACGTTTACGCGGACGGCAACCGTTATGCGGGATCGGCGTTACGTCTTTGATCGACGTAATGGTGAAACCAACCGCCTGAAGCGCACGAAGAGCAGATTCACGTCCCGAACCCGGGCCTTTAACCTGAACTTCAAGGGTTTTCATGCCGTGTTCAGCAGCTTTTTTACCTGCGTCTTCGGCAGCAACCTGTGCAGCATACGGGGTCGATTTACGCGAACCGCGGAAACCCATACCACCAGCGGTCGACCAGGAAATGGTATTACCCTGAACGTCGGTGATGGTGATCATGGTGTTGTTGAAGGTCGCGTTTACGTGCGCGATACCGTTCGTAATGTTCTTCCGCTCGCGGCGACGCACGCGAGTCTGAGGAGCTTTTGCCATTGTCTGTCCCCTACCTTACTTCTTCTTGCCAGCGATCGGCTTAGCCGGGCCCTTGCGGGTGCGGGCGTTGGTGTGGGTACGCTGACCGCGTACCGGGAGACCGCGACGATGACGCAGGCCGCGATAGCAACCCAGATCCATCAGACGTTTAATGTTCATTGCGGTTTCACGACGAAGGTCGCCTTCGACGGTGTAATCAGCGTCGATGACTTCACGCACCTTGAGAACCTGGTCATCAGAGAGCTGATGAACGCGGGTTGCTGCTTCGATGCCAACCTTTGCGCAAATTTCTTTAGCTTTCGCCGGGCCAATGCCGGTGATGTAGGTAAGCGCAATCACGACGCGCTTAGCGGTCGGGATGTTTACGCCAGCAATACGAGCCACTGTGTGAGACTCCTGTTTCCTGTTAACAAACCCTGCGGCAGATCCGGTAGGACGGGGCGCTGCAAAAGCGGGCCAGCAATACTGCCAACCCGCCAGCAAAAAAATGCCCTGCCCGGGAAATTACCCCAGGATGGCTTCTATCTCGCGCGTAACTTCGTCGATTTCGGCCATCCCGTCAACTGTTTTCAGCTTACCGGCATTCTCATAGTAGGGAATGATCGGTGCTGTCTGCTTGTGATAAGCTTCCAGTCGCGAGGTGACCGTCTCGGCATTGTCATCCGCACGGCGTTTGAATTCGGTGCTGCCACATACGTCGCAAACACCGTCCTGCTTGGGTTTCTGGAACTCATCATGGTATCCCTGCCCGCATTTCGCGCAGGTGTAGCGACCAACGATACGTGCCACAAGGGCGGCATCATCAACCCGCAACTCGATCACATAATCAAGTGCCAGTCCCTTGGTTTCCAGCATCACATCCAGGGCATGTGCCTGGGCTGTGGTGCGCGGAAAACCGTCCAGGATGAAACCGTTCTTGGTATCATCCTGATCAAGTCGTTCGGAAATCAGACCGATCATCAGATCGTCGGAGACGAGCTTGCCCGCATCCATGACTTCCTTTGCCTTCTGCCCCAGCTCGGTACCGGCCGCGACCGCTGCACGCAGCATGTCACCGGTCGAAAGCTGAATCATGCCGCGTCCCGTTTCAAGACGCTTTGCCTGGGTCCCTTTGCCAGCACCCGGAGGGCCAAGAAGGATAATGTTCATTGTTGTCCGTCCCCCTGATGGTCTTGGTGGCGCCGCCTTAGCGGCGGCGTCCACGCAATTTGGATTTCTTGATCAGGCCTTCATACTGGTGTGCCAGCATATGCGACTGGATCTGTGCTACGGTATCCATGGTTACCGTGACAACGATCAGCAAGCTAGTCCCACCAAAGTAGAACGGCACCGACCATTCGGCGATCAGAAGCTCTGGCAGGATACAGACAAATGCCAGATACGCTGCACCGATGACCGTCAGGCGGGTCAGGATGAAATCCAGGTAGTTGGCGGTATTCTTGCCCGGACGGATGCCCGGAATGAAGCCGCCATGCTTTTTCAGGTTGTCTGCCGTATCTTCCGGGTTGAAAACAACCGCGGTGTAGAAGAAGGCAAAGAAGACGATCAGCGCGATATACAGACCGATATAAAGCGGCTGGCCACGGCCAAGCAGTGCTGTCACCGTGCTAAGCCACGCAGGCGCATCCGCACCGGCAGTGAACTGTGCAACCGACAGCGGCATCAGCAGAAGCGAGCTTGCAAAGATCGGCGGAATAACGCCGGCCGTATTGATCTTGAGCGGCAGATGCGAGCTCTGACCTTCCATGACCTTCATGCCGACCTGGCGTTTCGGGTACTGGATCAGAACACGGCGCTGGGCACGTTCCATGAACACGATGAAGGCAATGACGGCAATCGCCAGCACGATGATCGCAACGATCACCAGTGCCGAAATCGCGCCGGTACGGCCAAGCTCAAGCGTGCCCGCAATCGCGGCCGGAAGGCCCGCAACAATACCGGCGAAAATGATAAGCGAAATGCCGTTACCGATACCGCGCTGGGTGATCTGTTCGCCCAGCCACATCAGGAACATGGTGCCGCCAACCAGGGTCACAACCGCAGTAAAGCGGAAGAACATGCCCGGATCATGAACCGCAGAGCCGGATGAACCGCTCATGCTTTCAAGACCAACGGCAATGCCCCATGCCTGGATCGTGGCGATCACAACGGTCAGATAACGGGTATATTGATTAATCTTTTTACGCCCCTGTTCGCCCTCTTTTTTCATAGCCTCAAGGCTTGGCGAAACAGTGGTCATCAGCTGAATGATGATCGAGGCGGAGATGTAAGGCATGATGTTCAGCGCGAAGATGGTCATACGCCCAAGCGCACCACCAGCAAACATGTCGAACATGCCCAGGACGCCACCAGCATTCTGCTGGAAAATATCAGCAAGAATGGACGGGTCAACGCCGGGAATCGGGATATATGTTCCCAGACGGTAAACTATAAGCGCGCCCAACGTGAACCAGATGCGCTTTTTAAGCTCGGTTGCCTTAGAAAAAGACGACCAGTTCAGGTTCGCGGCAAGCTGCTCGGCGGCCGATGCCATGCACTTATCTCCCAATAGGCTAAAACTGGAGGGTCCGGTCCCGTAATCTTGGGAACCGGACCCTCACGTAGTCATAGAGGCTTATTCTGCGGTTTCTGCTGCGGCAACCGGAGCAAGAACCTTGACCGAGCCACCCGCTTTCTCGACGGCTTCGATAGCCGACTTGGAAGCACCGGTGATTTCGATGTTCAGTTTCGCTTTCAGTTCGCCTTTAGCGAGCAGACGCAGACCGTCTTTCTGCGGACGGGCCAGGCCTTTTTCGACCAGAACGTCGATGGTGACATTCGCACCTTCTTCAAGAACACCGTTATCAACGGCGGTCTGAAGGGTACCAAGGTTCACGACACCGAACAGTTTCCGGAACGGATTTTTAAAGCCGCGCTTCGGAAGACGACGGTAGATTGGCATCTGCCCGCCTTCGAAGCCATTGATCGCTACACCGGAACGGGACGTCTGACCCTTCTGACCTGCGCCAGAAGTTTTGCCTTTGCCCGAACCGATACCGCGACCGACGCGGGTGCGCGCCTTGCGGGCACCCGGGTTATCGGCAAGTTCGTTGAGTTTCATTAATCAACACCTTTTCGATCTGGGGGCCAATCAGGCCTCGTCCACGCGGACGAGGTGCTTGACCTTGGCGATCATACCGCGAACAGCCGGAGTATCTTCCAGCTCACGAGTCCGGTGCAGTTTGTTCAGGCCAAGACCCACAAGGGTCTGGCGCTGATCAGCCGGACGTCCGATCGGCGAACCCGTCTGGGTAACGCGAACGGTCGCTTTTTTCTTAGCAGCCATATCGAATTACTCCTTTTCGAGAACGGCGGCCGCAGCCGAACCGCTATCGCGACGGGCAACGATCTCGCCAACCTTCAGGCCGCGTTTTGCAGCGACCTGACGCGGTGAAGCGCCGTTGACCAGAGCGTCAAGAGTTGCACGGATAACGTTGTGCGGGTTGTTCGAACCGGTGCATTTGGACACGACGTCCTGAACACCCATGGTTTCGAAAACTGCGCGCATCGCACCGCCAGCAATGATACCGGTACCAGCCGGAGCAGAACGGAGAATAACCCGACCTGCACCAAAGTGGCCCTGCACATCGTGGTGAAGGGTACGGCCTTCACGCAACGGAACGCGGATCATGTTGCGCTTGGCTGCTTCGGTAGCCTTGCGGATCGCTTCCGGAACTTCACGGGCTTTGCCCGTGCCGTATCCGACGCGACCGCGCTGGTCACCGACGACAACCATTGCGGAGAAAGCAAAGCGACGGCCGCCCTTAACGACTTTCGCGACGCGGTTGATACCAACCAGCTTGTCGACGAGTTCGTTTTCTTCACGGGCTTTCGGCGCCTGCTGCTGCTGTTGTGTATTCTGATTACGTGCCATGGTCGTGCTCCTTAGAAGTCCAGACCGCCCTCACGGGCGGCATCGGCCAGAGCTTTCACCCGGCCATGGAACAAATACCCGCCACGATCAAATACGACCGTTTTCACACCAGCGGCAACGGCACGTTCGGCAATAGCTTTACCGACCAGCACAGCTGCTTCGGCATTGCTGCCTTTGCCACCGAGATCTTTCTCGGCCGACGAAGCGCAGACAAGAGTCTTGCCTGCCAGATCGTCGATAATCTGTGCATAGATATGCGCGTTGGAACGGTGCACGCTGAGGCGCGGGCGACCGGCCGCTTTCTGGCGGATCGCAAAACGAACGCGGCGTTTGCGGCGCTCGAAGAGGTTTCTCGCGTTTTTCATCGTGCCAGTCCTTACTTCTTCTTGCCTTCTTTGCGCAAGATATACTCGCCTTCGTAACGGACACCTTTGCCTTTGTAAGGCTCCGGACCGCGCCAGCCGCGTGCATTTGCAGCGAACTGACCAACGAGCTGTTTATCTGCGCCAGAGATGGCGATAAGGGTCGGCTTTTCTGCGACGACGTTAAGACCCGCGGGGATCTCCATTTCCACGTCATGAGAGAAGCCAAGCTGCAGAACCAGTTTATTGCCCTGGACCTGCGCACGGTAACCAACACCGGTGATTTCCAGTTTCTTGGTGAAGCCGTCCGAAACCCCGGTTACGAGGTTTGCGATATTGGCGCGTGTGGTACCCCAAAGGGCACGGGCGCGCTTGGTATCGTTGGCCGGTTTCACGGTGATCTGGTTGTCATCCTGTGAAACAGTTACGTCCGAGGTCAGCGGCAGACGAAGCTCACCGAGCTTGCCTTTTGCACTGATCTGTTCTTCGGTCAGGGTGATGGTAACGCCGCTAGGCACGACCACCGGGTTTTTTCCTACTCGCGACATCGTTGGCCCTCCTTAGAATACCTTGCAGAGGATTTCGCCGCCGACATTCTGCTCGCGAGCCTCCTGATCCGACAGAACCCCTTTCGGAGTGGATAGGACTGCGATGCCCAAGCCGTTGTATACTTTCGGAAGATCTTTGATCTTCGAATACACACGACGACCCGGGGTCGAGACGCGGTCGATCTGCTTAATCACGCCTTCGCCCTCAAAATATTTGAGTTCGATGTTGATTTCGCTGACGCCCTTGCGAATTTCATTAATGCTGTAACCGCGGATGTAACCTTCGCGCTGGAGAACATCCAGCACACCGGTACGCAGTTTTGAAGCCGGCGAAGCAACGTTGGATTTACCAACGCGCTGACCGTTGCGGATACGCGTGAGCATATCGCCTACGGGATCAGTCATCGACATGTGATGTCCTCCTTACCAGCTCGACTTCACCATGCCCGGGATCTGACCACGCGAAGCAAGTTCACGAAGCGCGATACGGGACAGGCGGAATTTGCGATAGACACCGCGCGGACGACCGGAAACCTGGCAGCGGATACGCTGACGGATACGGGCCGAGTTACGCGGCAGCTGGGCGAGTTTGATCACGCACGCGATACGCTCTTCAGGAGAGGTCTCGCGATTGTTAATGACCGCTTTAAGGGCGGCACGCTTGGCAGCATGCTGCTTAGCCAGGCGCTCACGTTTAAGTTCGCGCTGAACGGCGCTTTTCTTGGCCATGGGCCAACCTCCAGTTAGTTTCCGAACGGAAGATCAAAGCCCTTGAGAAGGGCGAGAGCTTCGGCGTCGGACTTTGCCGTGGTGCAAATGATGATGTCCATCCCGCGGACCGAGTCGACTTTGTCGTACTCGACTTCAGGAAAGACGAACTGTTCCTTGAGGCCCATGGCAAAGTTGCCACGACCATCGAAGGATTTTTTGTTCAGGCCGCGGAAGTCACGAACGCGCGGAAGCGCGACCGAAACCAGACGGTCCAGGAACTCGTACATACGGTCGCGACGCAGGGTCACTTTACAACCGATGTTCATGCCTTCACGAAGCTTGAAAGCCGCTACCGACTTTTTCGCCTTGGTGAAGATAGGCTTCTGACCGGTGATGGCAGCGAGATCCGCTGCCGCACCTTCCAGCTTTTTGCGATCCTGGGTGGCGTCGCCGACACCCATATTGATCACGATCTTCTCGAGGCGCGGAACCTCCATGGAGTTCTCGTAGGAGAACTCCTTCTGGAGTGCGTCACGCACCACTTCTTTGTAATGTTCGCGCAGGCGCGTCATTTTTCCGTCCCTCAGTTGTCGATGACTTCGCCGCTGAGCTTCGCTACGCGAACCTTGCGACCATCATCGAGGGTCTTGAAACCGACGCGGGTCGGCTTGTTTTCTTTCGGGTCGACAATCGCCACGTTGGAAACGTTGATTTTCGCTTCCTTCTCGACGATGCCGCCAGCATCAGCACCGGTCGGACGCTGGTGACGTTTCACCAGGTTGATGCCCGAAACCAGAACTTTGTTCTCGGTCGGGAAAGCGGCGATAACTTCGCCGGTTTTCCCTTTGTCTTTACCCGTAAGAACAATGACGCGATCACCCTTTTTAATCTTGGCAGCCATTACAGCACCTCCGGGGCAAGCGAAATGATCTTCATGTAACCACGCGAACGGAGTTCACGGGTCACCGGGCCGAAAATACGCGTACCGATAGGCTCACCGTTCGCATTAATAAGAACGGCAGCATTACGGTCAAAGCGGATCGCCGAACCATCGGAACGACGAATTTCCTTTGCGGTCCGAACGATGACAGCTTTGTGTACTGCACCCTTCTTAACACGACCGCGCGGAATGGCTTCCTTGACGGAAACCACGATAACATCACCGACATTAGCGGTTTTGCGCTTCGAGCCGCCCAGCACCTTGATGCACTGAACACGGCGAGCGCCGCTATTATCGGCAACGTCCAGATTGGACTGCATCTGGATCATGGGTTTACCCCTTGACTATGGTTGGGCTGAGGACTCACTCCTCGACCACTACTTCCCAAGACTTCAATTTCGAGATCGGCCGGCATTCGCGAATACGAACGACGTCACCCGTCTTGAAGCGGTTCTCTTCATCATGCGCGTGGAATTTCTTCGACTTGCGCACATACTTTTTATACAGCGGGTGCATGACCTGGCGTTCCACACGGACCACCACAGTCTTGTCGTTTTTTGTCGAAACGACTGTCCCCTGCAATACACGCCTCGGCATGTGTCTTAACTCCTATGCGTGTCCAGTTAGGCCGCAGTAGCACCCTTCTCGTTTCCGAGAAGGGTTTTGATGCGGGCGATATCACGGCGGACCTTACGGACCTGCGCAGTGTTCTCGAACTGACCGGAAGCCTGCTGGAAACGCATATTGAACGATTCCTTACGCAGGTCGAGCAGCATCTGTTTTAGTTCATCAGCGCTTTTCGCGCGGAGATCAGCAATTTTCATCACTAATTACTCCCCTTCACCAAGACGCGTGACAAACTTGGTCTTGATCGGCAATTTTGCCGCTGCGAGCTCGAAAGCCCGACGTGCAAGATCCAGCGGAACACCGTCAAGTTCAAACATAATCCGACCCGGTTTTACACGTGCCGCCCAATATTCGACCGAGCCTTTGCCTTTACCCTGACGGACTTCAGCAGGCTTTTGCGATACCGGGAGATCCGGGAAAACGCGGATCCACACACGGCCTTGACGGCGCATGTGGCGGGTGATCGCGCGGCGGGCCGCTTCGATCTGACGCGCCGTTATACGCTCCGGCTCCAAGGCTTTCAAGCCATAAGCGCCGAAATTAAGTTCCGTACCACCTTTGGCCTCACCTTTAAGGCGGCCCTTGTGTGCTTTACGGAACTTTGTACGTTTTGGAGAAAGCATCTCTCTATCTCCTTACTTACGACCTGAACCAGCCGACTCGAGCGCTTTACGCTCGGAAGCCAACGGATCGTGAGCCATGATTTCGCCCTTGAAGATCCAGACCTTCAGACCGCAGACACCATAGGTGGTGTGAGCTTCCGAAGTGCCATAATCAACGTCCGCACGCAGGGTATGCAGCGGAACGCGACCTTCACGGTACCATTCGGTACGAGCGATTTCAGCACCACCAAGACGACCAGCAGCATTAATACGAATGCCACCAGCACCGAGACGGATTGCGTTCTGAACCGAGCGCTTCATGGCGCGACGGAACGAAACACGGCGCTCAAGCTGCTGGGCGATGTTGTCAGCGACCAGCTTGGCATCGATTTCCGGTTTACGGATTTCGATGATGTTAACCTGCACTTCCGACTTGGTCAGTTTCTGCAGATCGTTCTTGAGCTTCTCGATGTCCTGGCCTTTTTTCCCGATCACAACACCCGGACGGGCAGAGTGGATCGAGATGCGGGCTTTTTTCGCCGGACGTTCGATAATCACCTTCGAAACACCCGCCTGTTTCAGACGGTCGAAGATGTATTTACGGATCGCCAGGTCTTCATGAAGAAGGCCAGCGAAATCGGCCTTGTTGGCGTACCAGCGGGAATCCCACGTGCGGTTGATGCCAACGCGTAAACCGATCGGATTTACTTTCTGACCCATTACTCGGCCTCCTCACGTTCGCAGACGACGATGCGCATGTTGGAGAACGGCTTGATGATCTTGCCGACGCGACCGCGTGCGCGGGCCCGCCAACGTTTCATCACGAATGCCTTACCAACAGTCGCCTCTTTGATAAAGAGACGGTCAACATCGAGCTGGTGGTTGTTCTCGGCATTAGCGATTGCCGATTCCAGCAGCTTTTTGACGTCCTGCGAAATGCGTTTGTTGGAGAAGGTGAGCTCTGCCAAAGCAGCCTCTGCCTTCATACCACGGATCGACTCGGCGACGAGGTTGAGCTTACGCGGGGAAATGCGTACTGCCCGGAGCGAAGCCGCAGCCTCGTTGTCCGCCAGCCGACGGATGTCAGCTTTTTTACCCATCGTTACTTCCTCTTCGCCTTCTTGTCGGCCGCGTGACCATAGTAGGTACGGGTCGGCGAAAACTCACCGAACTTATGACCGATCATATCTTCGTTCACAAGTACCGGCAGAAACTTCTGGCCATTGTAAACCCCAAAGGTGAGGCCTACGAATTGCGGCAAAATCGTCGAGCGCCGCGACCAGGTCTTAATTACCTCATTCCGGCCTGAAGCACGGACTGTTTCGGCTTTCTTAAGAAGGTATCCGTCTACAAACGGACCCTTCCAAACGGAACGCGCCATAGTCTAGCCTCCTCCGTTAGCTCTTATGACGACGGCGCATGATGAGCGCGTCAGTCTTTTTGTTCGAGCGGGTACGTTTGCCCTTGGTAGGCTTGCCCCACGGCGTAACCGGGTGACGACCACCCGAAGTGCGACCTTCACCACCACCATGCGGGTGATCGATCGGGTTCATGGCAACACCACGAACCGAAGGACGCTTGCCAAGCCAGCGATTGCGGCCTGCTTTACCAAGGTTTGTGTTCTGCTGGTCCTGGTTGGACACGGCACCGATGGTAGCCATGCATTCACCACGAACCAAACGTACCTCACCGGAGGACAGCTTAAGCTGGGCGTAACCCTGGTCCTTGCCGACAAGCTGCACATAGGTGCCTGCCGAACGTGCGATCTGACCACCTTTACCGGCTTTCAGTTCGACGTTATGGACGATGGTACCGACCGGAATATTCTTCAGCGGTGCGGCATTACCCGGCTTAATGTCTACGCGTTCGGCTGCAACAATGTTGTCGCCGACAGCAAGACGCTGCGGTGCGAGGATGTAGGCCAACTCGTCATCGGAATAACGAACCAGGGCGATAAACGCCGTGCGGTTCGGATCATATTCCAGACGTTCGACCGTACCAACGACATCAAACTTGGTACGTTTGAAGTCGATAATGCGGTAACGACGCTTGTGACCACCACCAATACGGCGGGCGGTGATACGACCAGAGTTGTTACGGCCACCTTTCTTGCGAAGACCTTCGGTCAACGCTTTGATCGGCTTGCCCTTGTGGAGATCGGAACGATCGACAAGAACCAGCTGACGGCGACCAGGAGAGGTTGGTTTAAACTTCTTCAAAGCCATGTCTTAGATTCCCGTCGTCACGTCGATGGACTGACCCTCTTCGAGGGTAACCATCGCTTTCTTGAAATCGCTCCGGCGACCGACAGTACCGCGAAAACGCTTGGTCTTGCCTTTTACCACAGAGGTATTGACCGCCTTGACCTTCACCCCGAACAGACCTTCCACAGCAGCCTTGATCTCCGGCTTGGTGGCGTCGATCGCAACTTTGAACGCAACGGCGTTGTGTTCAGAAATCAGCGTCGACTTTTCAGTGATATGCGGGGCGCGGATGACTTCGTACATCCGCTCTTTGCTGATGATCGTCATTTGAGACGTGCCTCCAACGCTTCGACCGCACCCTTGGTCAGCACCAGGGTGTCACGGCGCAGGATGTCATAGACGTTAGCACCAATCTCTGGCAGCACATCAACCTGCGGGATGTTGCGCGCAGCGCGTGCAAAGCCCTCATTGATCTGCGCACCGTCAATGATCAGTGCAGATTTCCAGCCGAGCTTAGCGAAAGCAGCGACCAGATTCTTGGTTTTGGCGTCCGAGAATTCCGCGGAGTCCAGAACGATAAGCTTACCGTCCTTTGCTTTGGCCGACAGAGCGGTTTTCAGCGCGAGCTTACGGAATTTCTTGGTCAGATCGTGCGAATGATCGCGAACACGCGGACCATGCGCTACACCACCACCACGGAACTGTACGGCTTTACGGGAACCGTGACGTGCACCGCCACTACCCTTCTGACGTACGAACTTTTTCGTGGTCGCAGAGATCTCGCTTTTTTCCTTTACCTTGTGGGTACCGGCGCGGCGTTTTGCCAACTGCCAGTTCACCATGCGGTGCAGGATGTCACGACGAACGTCCAGACCAAAGATCTCTTCTGCGAGATCGATGTTACCGGCCTTGGACGCGTCAAGTTTAAGAATGTCGAGCTTCATGATGCTTATTCCTTATCCTCGGCGGCAGCTTCTTCAGCAGCCGGGGCAGCACCCTTTAGCGCGGCCGGGAACGGCAGACCTTCCGGTGCAGCACGTTTCACGGCATCCTTGACAAGGACATAAGCGCCGGCATGACCCGGGACAGCACCGTGAACCAGAACAAGACCCTTTGCTTCGTCGGTAGAGACGATTTTCAGGGACTGAACGGTTACGCGCGCCGCACCCATATGACCAGCCATCTTCTTACCTTTGAAGACACGGCCCGGATCCTGGCACTGACCAGTGGAACCATGCGAACGGTGCGATACAGACACACCGTGCGACGCACGCAGACCACCGAAGTTATGGCGCTTCATCGCACCGGCAAAACCTTTACCGATGGAGGTGCCGATGACGTCAACGTACTGGCCTTCAACAAAGTGGGTTGCCGAAAGTTCGGCACCGACTTCGATCAGCGCATCTTCGCTAACGCGGAATTCAGCAAGTTTGGCTTTCGGCTCAACCTTGGCTTTTGCAAAGTGACCGCGCATCGGCTTCGATACGTTTTTCACTTTTGCTTTGCCATAGCCAAGCTGAACAGCAACGTAACCGTCGGTGTCGCTGGTACGATTAGCAACGACCTGAAGGTTATCGACTTTCAGAACGGTGACAGGAAGGTGCACGCCTTCGTCCGTGAAGACGCGAGTCATGCCAACCTTCTGGGTAATAAGTCCACTACGCATTGCGGCTTACTCCCGATTAAAGTTTGATCTCGACGTCGACGCCTGCAGCCAGGTCGAGCTTCATCAGAGCATCAACGGTCTGGGGAGTCGGGTCGACAATGTCGAGAAGACGCTTATGCGTACGGATTTCGAACTGCTCACGCGATTTCTTATCGATGTGCGGAGACCGCAGAACAGTGTATTTCTCAATGCGGGTCGGCAGCGGAATCGGGCCGCGGACCTCTGCGCCAGTGCGCTTCGCCGTATTGACGATCTCGCGCGTGGACTGATCCAGCACGCGATGGTCAAACGCCTTCAGGCGAATGCGAATGTTCTGACTATCCATGTAATTATGTACCGGAGCCCTCAAAAGGACACCGGCCCCTCAACTGGAGTTGACGATTGCCGCAA
Organism: Thalassospira permensis NBRC 106175; assembly: GCF_000714555.1. NCBI lineage: Bacteria > Pseudomonadati > Pseudomonadota > Alphaproteobacteria > Rhodospirillales > Thalassospiraceae > Thalassospira > Thalassospira permensis. The sequence goes on from NZ_AUNC01000028.1 coordinate 33,036, forward strand.
AAGTGTTGCGGGCGGCTTACATAGCCGCCCGCTTCACAAAGATCAAGAGAAAATTACTCGATGATCTTGGCAACAACGCCCGCGCCGACGGTACGACCGCCTTCACG
>NZ_AUNC01000029.1:0-32595 GCF_000714555.1 Thalassospira permensis NBRC 106175
TTTCGTCAACGAGGTCCGTACATACGAAGCATCCCGTCTTCTGATCGAGGAACCGGATCGCACGATCCTCGATATCGCCATCAGTGTCGGGTTTAATTCCAAATCGACTTTCAATCTGGCCTTCAAGAAAATCATCGGCAAAACGCCCAGTGCGTACCGGGATGAGAATTCATTAAATACAAATACTTAACGCGTCCGAATGCGCATTCGTACCTTTTGATCGCATAGATCAGGTTCGAAGATACAGAGCCGGACGCCAGACACAGAACGACACTGCATTGTCGGGTCACCAAAACTGATACAAGGGTGATCGGACAAAATGAATTTTTATAAAGTTTCAAATCTGGTCGGGAACGGTTTGATCCTGTTGGGGGCCGGATTGTGTGCAAGTGCGCTTATGCTCGTCATCAGTACGTCGGCCAATGCGCAGCAAGGTACAAGGGACGTCCTGCGCGAAGAGGTTAACCCCAAACAAGATGAAGCTGCTGATCCCTGGCTTGGTGGGGTATGGCAGTTCGGGGCATATGGCCAGGTTGAAAGCAATCCTTATCGTGGTGCGGACAGCGTCGATTTAGATCCTTTGCCGCTTTTGGCCTATGATGCGGATCGGCTGCATATCGGGACCGACGGGATATCTGTCACCGCATGGCAAAATGAATTCGCCAGTCTTGACGTACTTGGTGCGCTTCGCATGAAGCCGTTTGAAAATGGCGATAGTGAATATCTGCGTGGCATGAAAGAGCGCGATATGGCCTATGAGGCCGGGATCGGTTTCACCAGCCGCCTGTGGCGCGGGGAAGTCGGGGCCTATTACCTGACTGATCTGAATGACGCCCATGACGGTCATGAACTTGACCTCACCTATACCATCCCGATGGATCTGCAGAATGTAACATTCGACTGGGGTGGCGGGGTACGCTGGCAAAGCGATAAGCTGGCAAACTACCATGTCGGTGTCAGCGGCACCGAAGTCAGAAGTGACCGGGCCGTCTATGACGCGGATGCTGCCTTTATCCCGCATCTTGACGTTTCTGTGACCTATCCGATTACCGAAAGTATCGTTCTGCTTGGAACCGGTGGGGTGGAATTGCTGCCTGACAGCTATACTGACAGCCCGTTGATTGATGATGACTATGTTTACAGCATCGGTCTGGGTCTGGTTTACAACTTCTGACCTTTGGGTTCAGGCACCGGTCTCCTGCCCCCCAAATTCAGGCGGCCGGTTTCTGGCGGGTCGGTCACGTCCAGTGGGCCGACTCGCCTTTTCTGTGCTCTTTTCAATCGGACAGCAGGCATGGAAGCCAAGCTATATGGCTTTCATCTTCCCACATAGGCCGCCAACTCGTCCGGAGTTCCTTTGGGAAAAGCATCCCTTAGAAAGTCTAGGAACGCCGAGACGCGTGCGCTTAGCAAGCGGCGTGACGGATAGAGCGCCCATAAGGTAATTTCAGGCCCGTCCACATCGCCCCAATGCACCAGCGTACCATCGGCAAGATCATGACACACAAGCGACACCGGAAGTCGTCCCGCGCCAACTCCTTTGCGTACGGCGTCCCGAACCATGACGAGCGATGAGAGGCTCAGGACCGGATTGACCGCGATCTTTGACTGGCTGGTTGATGTTTTCACATTCCAGCTTTCGTCTTGGCGGACTTGCCCCCGTACAACAGCCGGGACAGAGGAGCCATCCATCGGTGGCGTCAGGCCCGGATTAGCAACGATCACCAGTCGATCACGCAGGAACACACGACCGACAAGGCTTTCATCAGGTTCCGGGTTAACCCTTATTACCAGATCATAGGCTTCCTCAATCATATCGACCGGGCGATCTTCGGTCGTGACCTCAAGTCGGACCTCCGGGTATTTGAGGGCGAAGTCCGCAGCCAGTTTCCCCATCGCAGTCTGCGAAAACAGCAAAGGTGCACTGATCCGAAGTTTCCCCCTCGGTTCGCGTCCGCCAGAGGCAATTGCCGCAGTCGTCTCGTCGAGTTCAGTGAACAACTGGCTCGTCCGCTCGAACAGCGTCCTTCCTTCTTCGGTCAGTTTGAGAAGTCGAGCACTGCGTTCGAACAAACGCAGCTCAAGGCTTGCCTCCAGCTCTGCCACGCGGCGTGACAGTGTCGCTTTCGGGCGGCCTGTGGCGCGCGACGCTTTCCCAAACCCACCGTGTCGGGCGACCAGATTGAAGTCGGCAAGGGCAAGAAGGTCCATGTGTTCCACCAGCGAGACAGTCTGTCTAAATATAACGTCTATTGCCGTGAATGTGGATCATTAAATTGGGGCAGTCAAATTGCTCAACCAAGGAGAAAAACCATGACCATTCTGGTAACCGGCGCGACCGGCAATGTCGGAAGCAATGTTGTCGAACAACTTCTGAAACGCGGTGCAGATGTGCGTGCATTGGTCCGTGACCCGTCCAAGGCCAGTTTCCCGAACGACGTGGAAGTCGTTCAGGGCGATATGCGTGATGTCGATTTACTGCGGCGCGCCCTGTCCGGTGTCTCGACCCTGTTTCTGCTGAACGGGGTTGTTGCCGACGAATACACGCAGGCGCTGATTACGCTTAACCTTGCCCGTGAGGCCGGGATCGAGCGGATCGTATATCTGTCGGTGATCCACAGCGATATCTATGTCAACGTGCCGCATTTCGCGGGCAAGTTCGGTGTTGAGAGGATGATCGAACAAATGGGTCTTGGTGCCACCATTTTGCGCCCAGCTTATTACATGGATAACGAAATTACGATCATGGACGTCGTCACCAACTTTGGCATCTATCCGATGCCGATTGGTGAAAAGGGACTTGCAATGATTGATGCACGTGACGTCGGCGAAATTGCTGTGCTCGAACTGATCCGCCGTGAACAATCGGCAATACCGCTGCCGATCAATCGCATCAACCTTGTTGGTCCGGATACGCTGACCGGCAAGGATGCGGCCACGATTTGGGGCGATGTCCTTGGCCGCCCAATCACCTTTCCCGGCAACGATACTGCTGGGTTTGAACAGAACCTGCGTCAGTTCATGCCAGGCTGGATGGCCTTTGATATGCGACTGATGGCGGAGCGTTTCCTGACCGATGGCATGCTTCCGGATGCTGGCGACGTCGACCGGTTGACGTCGATGCTTGGCCGTCCGTTGCGCTCCTATCGTGATTATGTCGCGCAGATCGTTGACTGATCGCCCTCATTCCAACCCGACCGAAAAAAGGATCATCGACATGATATATTCGACTGCAACCGTCCCGGTTAACCCGCAAGGTAAACCCAGACTGACACGCGAACAGGTCTGGAAGGGCCTTGAGCTGAAAGCTCGTGATGCGCGACAATTTCTTCCGGCTGGCCTCTGTACCCGTTGCGATGTCACAGAGGAAAGCTCAACACATTTCGTCCGCGATGCTACGATCAGCGGTGTCGACCTGCGCGAGATCATTACGCTGGATGCGCAACGAAAGGTCACCTTCTTTCAGGCAACAGGCCCGCGAGAGGGGGCGATCATCAACGAACTGTTCGAGGACGAAACGGGCGACCTTCAGCTCAAATTCTACTGCTACCTAGGACTGCGCGACAAGGAACCTAACGGCTCGGAAGAACAGGCAGAGCAAGCACAGTTCGATAGCAATAACGGCTACAAAGCAGCCCTGATGTCTACATTGAAGCGTACTCGTGAAATGGTTGCCGAAGGAAGGATTTGACCTCGGTCGTCTTCATTGTTTGAGACAATTGAAAATTCAGAGACAGATATCTGGTCGGCTGTTCTCAATGGCTGACCAGATTTTCCGTTTTAGCCAACTGTTTCTGTCTGGTTCCGTTCGTTTTACGGCGGCGCTGCACTTTTATCCCAAAAGCACGATCTTATCCCGCTGGATCATGTGGCTAAATCAGGCCAAGGGTTTTAAACGAATTATACCCGGCCTGACTGATGATGATGTGGTCGTGGATGGTGATTTCCATCGCCTTTGCGGCCTCGACAATCTTGCGCGTCATGTCTATATCGCCGCGCGATGGGGTGGCATCGCCGCTGGGATGGTTATGGACCAGAATGATCGCGCTGGCGTGCAATTCAAGGGCGCGCTTGATCACTTCGCGCGGGTAAACCGGGGTGTGATCGACCGTGCCGGTCTGATGGCATTCATCGGCAATCAACCGGTTCTTGCGGTCCAGAAACAGCAGATGCAGTTCTTCGGTCTTGCGATGGCCCAGACGCACCCGGCAGTAATCAATCAGCTGTTCCCAACTGGCGATCACGGGCAATTCCATCGCGCGTTCACGGGCCAGATATTGCGCGCTTGCCTCGGCCACCTTGATCGCGGCAATTCCGGCATCGCCAAGCCCCTTGGCCTTTTGCAAATCTTCGGACCGTGCGGCAAGAACATTGGCAAAGCTGCCAAACTGCGTAATCAGCGATTTTGCCAGCGGTTTGACATCGCCACGCGGCATCGCCATACACAGCAGAAGTTCAAGCAATTCATAATCGGCAAGCGCATTGGCCCCGCCTTTAAGGAACCGTTCGCGCAGGCGTTGACGGTGGCCGTGATAATGGGGTTTGGGCGGTTTCGCGTCGCTCGGCGATGGCTGGAAACTGGTACTTTGTCCGACCGGAACCGCAGCGCGCGACTGATCAAAAAAGACGCGCGTGCCGTCATCAATCTGTACATCTATTGATGCGTCAGGATGGGAAGCAGCCTTGCGATCTTCTGTTTCGCTCAAATCCGCTTCCCCCTTTTTGTTTGCGGCCTTATTCGGCGGCAGCACTAATGTCGTATGGTGGTTTTTCAAGTCCGGCCGGTGAACGGGTAAAGATTTCAAACCCGTCATCGGTGACGCCAAGTGAATGTTCGAACTGTGCCGACAGTTTGCGGTCCCGCGTTACGGCTGTCCAGCCATCAGGCAGGATTTTGCAGGTATAAGTGCCCTGGTTGATCATCGGTTCGATGGTGAAAATCATGCCGGGTTCCAGAACCAGTCCTTCGCCCGGGCGGCCATAATGCAGGATATTGGGCGCATCATGGAACACCTGACCAAGGCCGTGACCGCAGAAATCGCGTACAACCGAAAAACGTTCGCTTTCGGCATAGCTTTGGATCGCATGGCCGATATCGCCAAGTGTCGCACCGGGCTTGACGGCATTAATCCCGCGCCACAATGCTTCGTACGTCACATCGACAAGGCGCTGCGCCATGACCTTGGGCGTGCCCGCGACATACATGCGCGACGTATCGCCATACCAGCCATCGAGAATGACCGTGACATCGATATTCATGATGTCGCCATTCATCAGTTTCTTGTCGCCGGGAATCCCGTGGCAGACAACATGGTTGATCGAGGTGCAAATCGATTTCGGAAAGCCGCGATAGCCAAGGCAGGCCGAAACCGCATTATGATCGCGAATATATTCATCACACAATTGGTCGAGCCTGCCGGTCGTTTCGCCCGGAACAACGAAGGGCGTAATGTAATCAAGGACTTCCGCAGCCAGCCGTCCGGCGGCGCGCATCCCTTCGAACGCTTCGGGTCCGTGCAGTTTTACTTTTCCGTTCGCCACCCGAAATCTCCTTGGTTCGGCAGTAAATTCAATGGTCGCTGTGTCGCAACATAGTTCAATGACATAATCGGACAGGGCGAAATTGGCAAGGATGCCGTCACTTTGCGCTGATGTCCCGGATCGGAACGGCCTTGTTTACGGTTACCGATGGTGTCTTGACATCAATGATGCAGTCATAGGCCAATGCCTCGACCCCGGCGCTGGTCGCCGCTGAAAAGCGCGCGGCATAGTGCGGATCTATATCGGATGCCAAGGCAAAACGGTCGCAATCATCGCGCTGGATCAGATAGAACATCACGGCACGGTGACCTTCTGCGACCATGTCGGCCATTTCGTCAAGGTGCTTTGCTCCGCGCGCGGTAACCGCATCGGGAAACTCCGCCAGCCCCGGAACAGCATCATCGCGTTTAAGATGCACATTCTTGACTTCGACATAGCAAAGCCCACGTTCCGGATCAGAAAGCAGGATATCGATCCGTGAATTCTTGCCATATTTGACTTCACGCTTCAGCGATTCATATCCGGCCAGCTCCGGCACCTTGCCCGACAAGATGGCTTCTTCGACGATTGCGTTGGGATGGGCAGTATTGATGCCAACCATCGCACCGCCAACCCGGCACAGTTCCCAACTGTATTTCAGTTTGCGTTTCGGATTGTCCGATTGCGACAGCCAGACATCGATCCCGGCCTCCTTCAACCCGATCATCCCGCCCGGATTGGCGCAATGGGCGGTGATCATATCGCCGTTTTCCAGCTCGATATCGGCCAGAAAACGTTTGTAACGTTTGATCAGCTTGCCCTGAATCAGCGGAGAAGGAAGGAGCATGTCAAATTCCGGTAACTGTTTGCTTTTGAACGGCAAAACAAAAAGTATGACTAATTGCTTTTTGCCGGATCGGGCTTGTCCTGGACGTCACCCAGAAAATCAACAAGGCTGACCTGCCCTGTACCGCGTCTAAGCGGCTTGGGCTGGCTTTCATCGGGCGCCCAGGCGGTAAGGTAGATCACCTGAAATTTGGCATGAACGCGGCCATCCGGGCGACCGTGACGTTCGTGATAAATTGCCGCCGCACGGGCCAATGTGCTGCGTTTGGTGAATTTCTTGGACCGGATGGCGACAAGGTTGCTTTCCCCCATCCCCGAAAGATCGCGCATCAGTTTCAGCGCATCAGGGTAATCAATGGTGATATCGTCGCTATCGACCACCGGCAGGGCAAAGCCGCTGCGCTGTAACAGCGCCCCGGCATCGCGAACATCGACAAAGGGGGAAACGCGGGGGGACACGCCGCCTTCTTCTTCGGCCTCGGCGGTCATCAGCGCCTCGCGCAGGTCACGCAGAGTATCACCGCCCAGAAGGCAGGCCAGAAACAGCCCATCGGGTTTAAGCGCGCGCCTTGCCTGAAGCAGCATACCGGGCAGGTCATTGACCCAGTGCAGCGACAGGTTCGAAAGGATCAGATCAAGTGACCCATCGCCAAACGGCAGGAATTCTTCATCGGCAACGAATGTCGTGCGCTCATTGCGCATTCTGGCTGACTGCGCATAACCATATGAAATGTCGCATTGATGCAGGGTTTCTATCCCGCCACGTGCACCGATGATCTGGCCAAGCTCGCCATTGTGACAGCCAAGATCAACCGCTAGCGGGAATTTGCGCGTGGTGTCGTCAAGCCGGTCGGCAAGGCGTTCGGCAGTTTCGGCAAACAGGAAATTGAACTCGCTGGCACGTTTTGCCGCGCGGTCGCGGCGCAGTTTCAGGATGTGGCGATCAAAAACGGTGATCGGATCGGCCATGAGGCGGGAAGCTCCGTCAAAAGTCGTTTTAAAAGTTACGACCTAGATAGAACGTCGCGCCCTCCCTTGCAATCCAAGACCGGATCAAAGCGCCAGAACAAGCGATTCATCGCTACCATCTTCCGCAGCCGCAGGTACCGCACAGCAGATCAATGCCTCGTCCTGGGCGGTTTTAGCCGAGGGCCGGGTTTTATAGGTGACGTTCCCTTGCAGGATTTTAGTCCGGCAGGTGCCGCAATTCCCGCCGCGGCAGCTTGCCTCTGGTGCCAATCCGGCATCTTCGGCCAGTTCCAGCAAGGTTTTGCCATCATCTGGCTTCCAGATCGCACTTTTGTCCGAACCTGAAAAATCAACTTTTGTATCCGTGCTGCTTGCCGGTGCCAGTTCAGGCAGATCGGGCTGGCTGTCGTGGCTGCGTTGCAGCGATGCGGGGCCGAAGGCCTCGGCATGGATGCGGGTATCGGTAATGTTAAGGCCGCGCAAACCGTCATATATCGCCTGCATAAAAGGTGGCGGACCGCACAGATAAAAATCGAAATCGTCAAACGGCAGCAGGGAGCGCAGCAAATCCATATCGATATGCCCGGATGCTTCGTAATCCTTGCGCGGTTCGGCGTCGGTCGGATCAGCAAGCACGCGGACAAGGCGAATGCTGCCTTGGGCTGCTTTGACCAGTTCGACCAGCTCGTCATCAAACGCCCGGTATTCAAGGGTTCGCGCCGCATAAAACAGCCATGTCGGCCGGAAGCCGCGGGTGCGGAGCCCCTCATAAACGATATGGCGCAACATCGAGATCATCGGTGTGATACCGATCCCACCCGCAATCAGAACTGCCGGGCGTTTGACATGGGCGTCGATTGAAAAATCGCCTGCAGGCGCACGGGCCTCGATCACATCGCCCTCGGCAAGATGGTCGTGCAAGTGGCTTGAAACCGCGCCTTCGCGCTTCACACTGATGCGATAGCGATTGTCCGACGGGCCGCTTGAAAGTGTGTAGGTGCGGATCAGTGGTTTGTCATGGCCGGGCACCGTGACCCGGATCAGCAGATGCTGCCCGGCCTTGTAAGGCAGGGTTCCAGTTCCGTCGAGCGGTTCGAGATGGAAGGATTTGATTATTCTGTTTTCTTTCACAATCCGCGCGATTTTGAAATTTTTCCAAATAATCGCGTTCTGCATGGCCGCAATTTTACGTTCCGCCGTTTCCCAGTCGCCGGTTAGAAGGCTGTTGGGGGAGGCCCCATCGATTTGATCGCGCCAGCGGATCGGAAGGGTGGCTTTGCGCAAGATGACCTTACGCGGGAAAACCCGCCACAAACGTTCTGCCCCCTGAAAGGCGGCAATTTCTGGCCCGTCGATGATGACGTCGGCATCGCCCGTGATCTGCAGGACATCGCCCGTGGCAAAATCGGTAAAAACAAGGCCAGCCTTGGGATTGGCGAGGATATTACCCAGCGTATTGAAAAACAGGTTTCCGGCAAAATCGGGAATGGTCAGGCTACCATCGGCATTAATGCGAACAAATCCTGGTTTGCCGCCACGGTGTGAAACATCGACCTCGCGCTTTTCGCCCGGACGATCAACATAGGTTGCGACAAAGAAGGTGTCAGCCTCGGAAATCATCGCGCGCGCTTTATCATTCAACGTGCTTTCCAAATCCGCATGCGAACCGGTTTGAGACGAAAGTGGATCGCGGACGAATTCGAAATCGCGCAGATGGATATATTGCGGGCAGTTGCCATAGCTGTGCCCGAGCCGGATTGCGAAACCGCTATCAGATGAACGTGCGATGGTGCCATTCAGACGGTTGCGGCGTCTTGTGTGCAGTTCAATCCCGATCATGCCAATTGCCTTGCCATCATCCATCCCGGCATCGGCCGGATCGGTCGGATCGCGCGGGATGTCGACGGCAAGCTGATAGGGATCGGGGGAATGCAGGAAGCCGGGGTGGTTGGCGCGAAGGGTCGCCCAGACATCACCATTATCATCAACCGCACCAAATACTGCAAAGGGCAGTTGCGGGTAAAAGTGGCGATGCTGGTCGATCAGATGGTCGCGCAGAACACGTTTGCCAACTTCGGCCATACGTTCATCGACCCCGACCAGCTTCTGCATGTGAATTTCACCTTCGTGCCACGGACCGTTGGTGTCGGTGCCAGACGGGGTGAATTTTACGGGGGCAGATGACGTAACGGGCGTGTTCATGGCAATTTCCTTTGCGACACAAGGGAAGTCGGGGAAGGGCCGGTCGGGGGGTGATCGCTGTGTCCGTGCAGGGGGAGCCTGGACAAGGCGAAAGACCGGCCCGACCTGTCAGGCCGACTTGCGCAGGCCAGCGACAGTCTGGTCGAACGGCACAAAACCGGGCAGGGCTTCGACCCGTTTTAGCCATGCACGCACATTGCCATAGGGGGCAAGGTCAATATTGCCTTCGGGGGCGTTGGCAATATAGCTGTAAAGGGCGACATCGGCGACGGTTGGACGGCCCAGCTCGATCCAGTCCTTGCCAGAAAGCGCGTCATCAATCTGGGCCAGAATGGCATGGGCGCGTGCAATGACTTCGTCGGGATTGAACGGTACATTAAACACCGTGAGCAGACGGGCAGCACAGACGCCATAGGCAATTTGCCCCGCCGCGACCGAAAGCCATTTCTGAACCTTGGCGGCACTTTCGGCATCTTCGGGCAGCCAGTCGGTCGCGCCGCGTTTCTTGGCGACATAGGTCATGATGGCGATGGAATCGGCAATCACGACGTCGCCATCTTCAAGCACGGGCACCTGACCCAACGGGTTCAGTTTGAGGAATTCCGGCGATTTATGCGCGCCATTGGGCAGATCTACCGTGACGACATCATGCTCAACGCCCAGAAGGCTTAGAAACAGGTGGGCGCGGTGGGCATGGCCCGAGAGGGGAAAATAATGCAGCTTCATTGTTCCAAATCCTTCTTCGAATATGAGGTTGATGTGATGCTGCCTACTGTGATTGTTTCCTCTGATTTGCTGAATATGGTTTTCGGGGAATTCATTATTCCATAAAGTGGAATTGTGTGTTGGCGGAGCAGGAAAAGCACCATGGACCGATTTCAGGCGATGAGGATTTTTGTGCGCGTTGTCGAAGCACAAAGCTTTGCCGCTGCGGCACGGGAATTGGGAGCAAGCCCACCTGCGGTTACACGTGCGGTGGCCTTCCTTGAGGATATCACCGGCGCACGGCTTTTGACCCGGACAACACGGTCTGTCTCCCTGACCGAACCGGGCGCACATTATTATGACGATTGCAAACGATTGCTTGGCGATCTGGAAGAAGCCGAAGCCGCGGCAGGCGGTGCCTATGCCAGACCCAGCGGGACCTTGACCATCACGGCCCCGGTTCTGTTCGGTCAGATGTATGTATTTCCGGTAATGACCGAATTCCTCGATCAGTATCCCGAAATGCGCGGTCGGGTACTGTTGTTTGATCGCATCGTCAATATTGTCGAGGAAGGCATCGATCTTGCTCTTCGGATCGGGCATATGGCCGATACATCAATGAGCGCGATCAAGGTCGGGACGGTTAGGCGTATCATTTGCGGGTCCCCCGATTATTTTGATCGCCACGGCAGGCCACAGGTACCCGCAGATATCGGGATGCACAGGGTTGTTGCATCAACCGGATCATCGGCACCACTGGACTGGCAGTTTGGCGGCGATCAGAAAACCAGTCTTTCGGTCAGTGCACGATTGCAAACCAATTCGATTGAAGCCGCGCGCAAGGCGGCGATTGACGGATGGGGGCTGGTGCGCCTGTTGTCTTATCAGGCGATACCGTCGATTGAGGCAGGATCGCTTGAAGTCGTTTTACGCGATTATGAGCCCGAACCGATCCCCATTCATATCGTCCATCCCGAAGGCCGCCATGCACCGGCCAAGGTGCGCGCCTTTATTGACCTAGCGGTGGATCGTCTGCGTGCGGATAAGCGTATCAATTAGCGCATCGTTTCAATCATCTTGCGTGATAGGATCGGGTGTTTTGTGATCGATGACGATGCATGGGCAGGGAAGATCGAGTGGGGATTTTACCGGCAGAGATTGGCCGTATTGTCGGCAATGTCATGCAGATCGGTTTGCGCACCGTTTTGCCGCCGCGTTGTGGTGGATGCGGTGCGGTTACCGATACAGTGCATGCAGTCTGTGCTGATTGCTGGATCGGGCTTCGGTTTATTTCCGATCCACTGTGCGCGTGTTGCGGCTATCCGTTCGAGCTTGCCGCTGAAGACAATGCGGGCGATGGCATCTTGTGCGGCGAATGTTTGCGTAAAAAGCCTGCGTTTGATCGGGCCCGTGCGGCACTGGTTTATGACGACGCCAGTCGTGATTACCTTTTACGGTTCAAGCACGGGGATCGCACCGATCTGACGCCGCTTTTAAGTCGCTGGCTGGTGCAGGCCGGGCGGGATTTCTGGGCAGATGCGGATATCATTCTTCCGGTGCCGTTGCATCGTACCCGGCTTTTGATGCGACGATATAATCAGTCTGGGTTGTTGGCCGCCAGTCTGTCGCGCCATACCGGCATTGGATGGCATGGTACGGTGCTGCGGCGGTTGCGAAAAACGCGCAGTCTGGGCGGTTTGGGGCCGTCGTCGCGCAAGCGCGAAGTCGGCGGTGCGTTCGGCGTCGATGACAGGATCGCACAGCGGATCGGGCTTTCGGGGGCGCGCGTGGTTTTGATTGATGATGTGCTGACCACCGGTGCGACGGCCAATGCATGCGCGCGGATTTTAAAGCGCGCCGGAGCCATGCACGTCGATGTGATCACAGTTGCACGGGTGGTCCGATGACGCGTCGCAAAATATCTGTTATAGAACGCCCATAAAGGACGGATTGCCGGTCGTATTCTGGTGCAAGGCCGTGAAAATATGCGCCATAGCACCGATAACGACCCAATGAAAAAGGAACATGACCAGATGGCAAAAGTCGAAGTTTATGCCACCGAATGGTGCCCCTATTGCAAGCGTGCCCGCAAGCTTCTGGAAGAAAAGGGTGCGAAGTACGAATTGATCGATGTGATGATGGAACCGCGTCGCAAAAAGGAAATGATGGATCGTGCGAATGGCAAACACACCGTGCCGCAGATTTTCATCAATGACGAACATATTGGCGGTTGCGACGAGTTGATGGCGCTGAACGCAAAGGGCGGCCTGGACAGCAAGCTGTCGGCCTGATTGGCGCATCGCCCTGCACATTGAAAACCCCGGTCCATGTGGCCGGGGTTTTCGTTTTGGTGACGCGACAGAGAGAGTTCGTTAGCCAAAGGTATCTTCCATTTCCTTGCGGAAGCGGATGGCGGGATCGGTAGGGTCGAAATCGACATCGTCCCATGTCACGACCTGATCAATTGCGACATTGCGGTTGAGTGTCAGGTGGTGCGCAAGGCCGATGGGCAGGGCATTTTTGGCCTTTGACATGCGGGCGGGCATCAGTTTGCCATAGACCGTGTAACCGCCTTCACCGTCGAGCTTTTCACCGACGCGAAGGTCGCGTTTGGCAAAGGCAACTGCGTCGCCCGACCATGCGCGCGGTGCGCCGGTGGCCTCGTGGCGCAGGGCGGCAGAGGCGACCGAAATGCCCAGTTCCAGCCCGATCAGGTGATAGGGTTTATACATCGCGGAATATTGCCCGGTCGGATCGGTCAGAAGATCATATTCCGAGAAGCAGCGTTTGACATAGTCACTGGGGGCTTCGAAGGTAACATAAACACCCCAGCGCAGATCGCGAAAGACCGGTCGGGTGTCGCGTTCAAGGCTTGAAACCACTTCAACCGTGCCCTTGCGATCCAGCAATCCGCCGGTTTCGCGTGGTGAGAGCAGACGTGGCAGATCATCGACCCCGCAGGCCGGGAAACGAAGGCCTACATCCTGTGGTACCAGATCACAGGCATTGGCAACAGCGGCCATTTCGATGGCTGATTTGGTGCCGTCAAGGAAGCTGTTGAAAATCTGCGGGTTCATCCCGCCCGCCTTTGCCTGTTGCGGTGTCAGGCCATAATGGGTCCAGACATCATCAGGCGTGACATGGTGATAGGCGGGCAGATATTTGGTGCCTTTTCCCGCACAGATGACATCAAGGCCGACGGCACGCGCCCAATCAACCATTTCCGAAATCAGGGCGGGCTGATCGCCATAGGCCATGGAATAGACAAGGCCTGCCTGTTCGGCTTTGTGGGCCAGAAGGGGGCCAGCAAGAACGTCGGCCTCTACATTGACCATGACAAGGTGGCGGCCATATTCGATGGCCTTCAGACCATAGCGGATACCGGCTGCGGGGCTGCCGGTGGCATCGATGATGACTTCGATGCCGTTGGCTTCGATCAGGGCATCGGCATCCTCGGTGATCCAGGTGGTGCCGTTTTCAAGCGCATTGTCCGGATCGGTTGCCTGATAGCGTTCCTTTGGCCAGCCAACACGGTCGAGAGCCTCTTTGGCGCGGGTCGCGCTCAGGTCTGCGACCCCGAGAACGTGATAGCCCGGATGGTGTCCGGCCTGACTTAAAAACATCGAGCCAAATTTGCCTGCACCGATAATGCCGACGCGAACGGGATTGCCGTCTGCGGCACGTTTGCGCAGCTTTGCATCAAGGTTCATTTGAAATACTCCGTCGCCGGGTGATCAGGCCGCAGAACTTTTGGCGGACGATTGTTTGGCAACCAGTTCGTCAAGGCAGTCATCGGCAAGCGGTGTGATCGGGGTGAAGTCGCGATGCGCGATCCACGGTTTGCGATTAAACGCCCGGATATGGTTCGAAACCGCGCACAGGCTAAGATAAACAATGGTGCGGTCAAACGGGCTGATATTGGGGGGGCTTGCATGGACAAGGTTGCCGTGGAACATCACAACCGATCCGGCAGGCCCAATCGGGGCTTCACAGCCGCCTTCGGCAGCAAGCTTTGTCACGGTTTCTCGATCCAGGGTCCAAAGCGGATAGGAGGTGGTTTCAAGATCGTGACCGGCTTTGAGTACGCCGGCCTTGTGGCTTTTGGGGATGAATAGCAACGGGCCGTTTGCCGGAGTGACGTCTTCGAGGAACAGGGCGATGTTAAAGGCGCGCGGTTCGGGCATTTCATCGTCGCGCTGCCAGGTGCCGTAATCCTGATGCCATTGCCAGACGGCACCATCAAAGGCAGCCTTGGCGTTGATTTTGTATTGATGCATGTAAACCTGTTCATCAAGGAACTGTTCCACAGGTTCGATCAGGCGGGGATGAGCACCAAGGCGGCGATGGGCTTCGTTATAGGTGTGGGCGGCGAAGGCCGTGCGGGCAACACCGGATGTTTCGCGCCAGACTTCTTCGCGGTCGGACGCATAAATCTTGCGGGCTTCGGACAGCAGAAGGGCGGCTTCTTCGCGAGAGAAAAGTTCCGGTAGAAAGACAAAGCCCTGTTCGCGAAATTCGGCAAGTGCCGCTTCATTGAGTTTCATGACGTTCCTCCGTGTCGCAAGATTTTGGTTTTTGTTGTGCGACCATGTGCCCGTTTCGGGCGGTTTATGCGCCAGGCGATTCAATTGTTTTTCTTTGCAGTTTCTTTCATGTGCATGATCAGGCGGTTTGCGGCATTGCGTGTATGTGCAATTGCCAATTGTTGGGCCGCCGCGCCATCGCCGGCGCAGATGGCGTCGGCGATGGCTTGATGTTCGGTCCAGACGGGGTCGGGACCGGTTCCGGTTTGCAGATCAGCATGCATGACACGCCGGACCTGCAGCCAGATTGCGGCTGATGCCTCGGGCAACAGGGGATTGCCCGACAGGCGATAGATCGTTTGATGAAACGCGACGTCGGCTGCAACAAGGTCTGCGGTGGTATTGCTGTCCAGGGCGTGGTGTCCCTGTTGGATGGCAGCCCGCAGGGCCGATTTCCGTTCGTCTTCCGGGGATTTTGACGCCAGACGGGCGGCAAGCCCGTCAAACGCTTCGCGCAAGTCATAAACGTGCTCGACCAGTTTGGCATCGACCGGCGCAACGCGGTATCCGCGCCGTCCCATCGGTACCACCAGTCCATCACGACGCAGCAACCCCAGAGCTTGCAACACTGGCTGCCGCGAGACATTGAGCTCCTCGGCCAAGGCTTCCTGACGCAAAGGTGTTCCGGGAGGGAGAGCACCGGAACACAAGGCATCGACCAAGCGATCATGCACTTCGTCAGTCAGACTTTTACGACCGGAAAGCGGTTCCATCTTCAATCCTTCTTTCGCATGTGGAATACTGTATACACTAAATTTAACCATTGGAAGATCAAATCGACAAAAAAAATGACTCTGTGGTTGCGTGCTCAGATTAAAACACTGTTTTGGTGGCGCGATAGCCCAATTGTGTATTGTTCGTGGTCCGATCGCGTTCCATGATTATCGCAGAACAACGATAAGGAGACGATGTCATGGCCCGTTTCATTGCTGCCTGTGTCCAGGTGAATGCGCGTGACAATATGAGCGACAACCTTGCACGTGCCGCGACCTATGCGCGCGATGCCCATGCGGCGGGGGCGACGCTTATTGCGTTTCCGGAAAATGTTTCGATGATGTCGTTTGGCGGGGAAAAGGTGCGGACAGCCGCCTTTGACGAGGCCGATCATCCGGCCCTTACATTTTTCTGCGATCTGGCCGAAGAATTGAAATCGACCCTGATTGTCGGGTCATTGCATGTGAAGGTGCCGGGCGAAGACCGGGTTGCCAATCGTTGTTTTGTGATTGGCCCGGACGGGGCGGTGATCACATCCTATGACAAGATCCATATGTTTGATGTCGATCTGGCGAATGGGGAAAGTTACCGCGAAAGTAAAACATTCTGCCCCGGCGATCAGGCACGGCTTGCCAAAACCAATATCGGCGATATCGGCATCGCGATTTGCTATGACGTCCGGTTCCCGCAGCTTTTCCGTGATTATGCCAAGGCGGGGGCAAAGATTCTGTCGATCCCGGCGGCGTTTACGCGCACGACCGGGCAGGCGCACTGGCACAATCTGTTGCGGTCACGCGCGATTGAAAATGGTTGTTATGTGGTTGCAGCCGCACAGTGTGGTGATCATCCGGGCAACCGGCAGACATTCGGCCATTCGCTTATTATCGATCCGTGGGGCGAGGTTCTTGCCGATGCGGGGACCGATCCCGGCTTTGTTACCGCCGAGATCGATCTGGACCGGGTCGAAGACATTCGGCGGATGGTGCCGTCGCTTCATAATGACCGGGCGTATAAACCGTGCTGATTTAATCGCCGTCTGGCAGGTGGTCAGTTATAGCTGACCACCTCGAACTCAATGCCGTTTTCATCATGGAAATAGAACCGGCGGCCGGGCTCGTAATCTGCGTGATTGTGGGTTTTAAGGCCGCTGGCGAGGATTTTCTTTTCGGTGGCATCAAGGTCGTCAACCACAATGGCGACATGGTTCATCCCACCCAGCGTGCGATAGGAATTTTCGTCCGAACTTACCGGTGTTCCGCCGGAATAGACGGCGACATAGCTTGTATCACTGCCGACATGATAGCTGATGCCGTTATCCTTTGCCGGACCGTTCCAGCGCACATGCCAGCCAAACCAGTCGCATAATTGTGTAGCCGTTTTGGCCGGATCAGCGACGGTGAAATTCACATGTTCCAAAAATGCATCACTCATGGTGATTTCCTTTATGTTTTTCTCTCAACTGTTTTCTGTGTAATTCCTTAACTTAAGTTGATGTCAATAGGAAAATTCGTGATCAGCTCGATTTTGGACGCCATTGGTCACGCGGCTTCACGAAACAGTGTCGCAACGTCATTTTACCTTTGGGGGCGCTTTTTGCAGTCTGTGATCATCAAGACAGCAAACGGAGTTTTATGGTCATGCTTAAGCGTATTTTACTGGCCTCGTGCGTGATGGTAGCGGCGTCAGGGGCGGCTTTTGCCGGGGAGCAATATGTTGATGAAACCGGCTTTGCAATCAGCGGGTATGATCCGGTGGCCTATTTCGATCTGAAACAGGCGGAGCCGGGCGGGGCACAGCCACGTGCGGTGCCGGGTCGTGCCGATATTACCGCCAATTACAACGGTGCGACATGGGCGTTTGCATCCGAGGAGCATCGCGACATGTTTGTTGCCAATCCAGCAAAATATGCGCCGAAATATGACGGGCATTGTGCCTATGGCATCGCACAGGGGGGCAAGGTTCCGGCAAACCCGAACCTTTGGCGGATTGTCGACGGGGCGCTTTATCTGAACATCACGCCGACGGTGGCTGGTTTCTGGTCCAGCGATATCAGTGGGAATATCAACAAGTCCGAAGGTAATTGGACGTCGCTTGAAGCCAAGGACGCGTCGGATAAAAGCTGGAAGGCGATCCGCGATAATGACGGCACCTATGACGGGACAGCCCCGGTGAAGTAAGGTGACCTCAGGATGAAATGCCCCCGGCAGATTGGTCTGCTGGGGGCGTTTTTATGAGTTGCGCAAGGCCTCGACGACTGGCCGCCGATAAAGCAGGAAGGCCGGAACCGTGGCCAGGATCAGGCCAATCAGGACAAAGCCACCGGCAAGCGATAGTTCTGAGCCTGAAATTGTTGCCTGTAACGCCATACCGGTTTCGGCCGTAAAGACGGTAGAAACCGATTGGGCAACAAACCAGCCAAGTCCAAGACCGGCAATGGCACCGATCACGACAAGGATCGAGACATAGGACCAGATCGCGCCAAACACATAGCTTCGCGGTGCGCCAAGAGCGCGCAGGACAGCGAATTGTTTGCGATAAAGCTGCATCAATGCCAGGATCGCGGCCAGAATGGCGGCAACGACCAGTCCCTGTGATCCCAGTGCCATGGCACGCATCACCGAACCGGCATTGCCCAGCAGGCGATACATTTCCACCAGAACCTCGGCCGGGAAGAAGGCGGTGCTGTGGTCTGTCCGGTAATCGGCACGCAGCGTATAGGCGGCTGCGACGCTTTTGGGGCGGACAACCAGTGCCGGAACACCGGGCAGGGCATCGGCATCAAAGGGCGGGCCGATATGGTCCATCACCTGATGTTCGTGCTCGTGCTCGTGCTCGTGATCCTCGTCGTGATGTTCCGCTGCTTCGTCATGATCATGATCTTCATGTTCGTCATGATGTTCTTCTGCGGCACCGTTATGGTCGTGATCTTCGTCTTCATCATGGCCGGTTGGCAGGGCATGGATATCCCAGACCTGCTCGACGGCAACGATGATCGCACTATCCCACGGGGTTCCGGTGGGCTTCATCTTGCCGACGACTTGTAGATGAACGCCGTGATGATGTTCAAGCTCGGCTTCGGCACCATGACCGTGGCTGGGCTCGAATTCATCGCCTATTTCAAGCGGGACGGCAGCACCGATAACGGCCTGTTCGATGTTTTCAAATATATGGCCGTTTGCCAGTCCATCCGACAGATAGGCTACGAATTGCGGCGTCGATCCGACAATGCTGTAATCCTGCCAGCTATCGCCAAAGGCAAGCGGGGCGGCGATTTCAACCCGCGGGTCGGTCATCAGGCTGGCCCAGTGTTGACCATCGAGTAGATTGATCGCGCTATGGCGCAGGAAAATCGTGTTCATGACGATTTCGGTCTGGCTGCCGGGGGCGGCGATAAGGATGTCGAATTTGTCGGCGGCCTTGGCGCTGCCTTGGCGCAGTGCACGTTCCTGTGCGGTAATGCCGACACCAATGGCAACCGCAACCGCGATCAGCAGCACGAACAGAATATTCATGATCCAGTGGCGGCGCAGGCTTGCAATGACGATGGGAAACGGGTTCATGTGCCCTCCGCCCGGTTGGTGGTCGCATCATCCACAAGATGGCCCTTGTCGAATTTCAGGATGCGCGCGCAGCGATCAATCACGTCGCGGTCGTGGCTGACGGTGATCAGGGTGCGGTTTGATCCGGCAAGTGAAAACAGAATGTCAGTCGCGATCTGGCTTGCTGTGTCATCCAAGCTTGCGGTTGGTTCATCAGCAAGGATGATCGGCGGATCGAACAGAAGGGCACGTGCAATCGCCACGCGTTGCTGTTCGCCGCGCGATAGGTCCGATGTGCTTTTACGCGCCATCGGGACGCCGACCTGATCAAGAAGATCATAGGCGCGTTTACGGGTTTCTGGTGAAATGCGCCATCCGGCAAAGCTTGCCGGGATCAGAACATTTTCAAGCGGGCTGACTTCATCAATCAGATGGAAATCCTGAAAGACAAAACCGATCGATTGGCGGCGCCAGCGATCAGATGCGCCTTCGGACAGGCTGGTGATATCGGTTCCGTTCCAGATGATATTGCCGCCTGTCGGACGCAAAAGGCCGCTGATCAGATAAAGCAGGCTGGACTTCCCCGACCCCGACGGGCCGGAAATGCCAACGACCTCGCCCTGATGGATGGCAAGGGATGGCAGGCTGATGACCGGGGCCGTATTGCGATGATAGCGCAGTTGAAGATCCGAAATCCGCAACAGGTCCGACGCGCTTTGATCTGCGCCGGGCTTAGAGGACTTCGAACTCTGCATCGACAAGTCGGACAAGGCTGACAAATCCGGTTTCCTCATCTTTGGCTTCGCCGAGCTCGAGAATGCCGCTCGTGACGATCATGCGGTTAAAGGCGACGGCGTCGACCCTTTCGCGGGTTCTGACAAAGACAATATCGACCGGCCAGTCGGCGGATGTTTCGCAGAACGGGCAAACTGACATCGGGCGACGGGTCAGTACGAAAAAGGATGCCTCCGCCTTAAGTGGCGGAGCCATGAAGCCGGTAATTTCGATGCGACTTTTATCTTTGGCGAATGTCTTGGCCTGAACGGAAAATTCGTTCTGGGTTTCGTAAATATCGGGAATTTTGATCCGGTCGCGTGCAAAGGCCGGCGGGGCGATCAGCATCCCGGCGGTGGCGGCTGCACCTGCAATGAATGTGCGGCGTCCGACGATCATGTAAATCTCCATCAAAGAAAATGCCGACCGCAGTTCGCTGCGGTCGGCGGTATCAGACGCAAGCCTTATTTCGAAGCCATGCGGTCTTCGATTTTCGAGGCATAGGACATGACGTGGTAGATGAAGTTCTGTTCAACGACACCGCTGAACAGGTGCGACCACGGGCCGTTGGCAAAGATGGCAACATCATCGCCAGCATGGGTTTCGCTGCTCATCGGGACCAGTGCCTGCTGAAGGAAGTCAATGTCGGTGGTGTCGACATTGGTCAGGTCGGCACGGACTTCGTCCTTAAGCGCACCCGGGCCGTTCATGTAGCCAAGGGTGGTGTAAGGTTTGCCGTCGTCGCCCTTTTCCTCGGAAACGCCAAGGATCGGATTGCCGCGGCTGGAATAGCCGGAAATGGTCATGGTGTGCGAGTGATCGGCCGTGACGATGATCAGGGTATCGTCAAGATTGACCTTGCCCATGGCTTCCTTGACCGCGTCGTTCAGTGCGACGGTGTCTTCAAGCGCGCGGGCCGCATTGCCTTCGTGATGGGCATGGTCGATACGACCGGCTTCAACCATCAGGAAGTAACCCTTGTCGTTTTTCGACAGAATATCAATTGCCTTGCCAGTCATTTCGGCCAGGCTCGGTTCGCCAGCTGCATCTTTGGCGCGGTCGGCTTCATATTCCATGTGCGAGCGGTCAAACAGACCCAGAACATGCTTTGCCGATGCAACGTCGATCGCATCAAACTGTTCTTTGTTCCAGATGTAGGACGCGCCTTTACCCTTGGCATCAACCCATTCCTTGGTCAGATCGCGACCGTCGGAACGCTGGCCCATCTTGCCCTTGTCTTCCGGGTCTTCCATGGTTTTGTCCATGAACATGCGGCGACCGCCACCAAAGGCAACTTCCAGCCCGTCGCCCGCCGACCATTCAATCAGCTGGGCTGCAATGTCTTTGCAACCATCCGCTTTGGCAGCATCAGAGAGGTCGCTGTCGCTTTCCCAGTTACGATCGGAGGTGTGAACATAGGTTGCTGCCGGGGTCGCATGGGTCAGACGGGCGGTGGAAATCACGCCTGTCGACATGCCCTGTTCTTCGGCCTGGGCCGCAAGGCTTTTGACCGGATGGGCAAGCTGTGCCTTGCAATCGCCACGGACAACGTCCGAGCTGACGCCGATGGTGCCGTTATTCATTTTGACGCCAGCCATCATCGCCGATGCGGTCGGAGCCGAGTCTGCGATCTGTCCGTCGTGGGTATAGGTTTTGGCAAGGGCAACGTTCGGGAACTGGCCGAAGGCGAGGCTGTTGCTTTCGCCGTCCACACCGCGCTTCTGGCCTTCATAGATGCGGGCTGCGGTAACGGTCGGGATGCTCATGCCGTCGCCAACGAACAGGATGATGTTCTTGGCGCGGCTGGTGTTGGCCTGCTGTTGCAGTTTCTGCTGCAGGGTCTGCTGGGCGGCGACGAAATACGGATCATTGGCCTGCGGCAGCATGTCAGCGGCAACAGCAACGTTCGCACACATGGCACCAGCCAGTGCGGAAGCGACAAGAAGGCGTTTCATTTCGATGTTCTCCCTTATCGAACGGAATATTCGGCTGCACTCTGCCATGCAGCGAATGGTTCTCATTTTAAGATCGATAAGGGGCGGTTTGGTGAAGCTAATGTGATTGATAGGTTACAATGTTCGGGTGAATGTATTTTGGGGCTCGAAGCTTCATGAATTGGATTTATTCCAAACTAAAGCCTTGAACAATTTGACCAATATTCCGATGTGCGAATGAACCGACATAGCAGGTAAAACAAGGACGGCGGACCGGAAATACATCCTTGCCCGCCGCCATTTTCTTCAGGACCAGCGTGTGGTCCATCAGGTGTGTTTCGTGGCCTTAGCTTGCGATTTCGCCGCCGCCCTGCTTGGTGATCGCAACTACTGACGGACGTGCCGGAACGCCGTCCTTGAAGTCCGGCCAGCGGGTGCTGGGTGCGTCATAGGTCGAACCATCTGCCGGGTGCTGAACCGCGACAAACAGGGTCGTTCCGTCCGGGGTGAATTCCGGGCCGCACATTTCAGCGCCAACCGGGCAGGCAAAGAAGAATTTGGTCAATGCACGACCCGGCCCATCAACATCGGTTGCCCACATGCCATCAGGAATGTCGGAACCCTGTGCTCCGTCAGACGAAATCCACAAACGACCACGATGGTCGATTGCCATATTGTCAGGGCAGGATACCCAGGCTTCGGCAGCAGGGTGGTAAACCGCCTTGTCATCCGGATTGGCAGGATTGCCCGCAGCAATCATGATGTCCCAAGTGAAGCGATTTGCGGTGTGATCCGCATCCTTGCCCATACCCCCCGGAGGAGTCAGTTCAAGAACATGACCATGCGGGTTGGCTGCACGCGGGTTGGCGGCATTGGGTTCCTTGCGTTTGCTGTTATTGGTCAGCATAACGTAGACCTTGCCGTTGACCGGGTTCGGTTCGACATCTTCGGGGCGGTCCATCTGGGTAGCACCCAGAAGGTCAGCCGCACGGCGGGTTTCGATCAGGACATCGGCCTGGCTGTTGAAATCGTTTTCGGCGGTCAGCGGGCCTTCGCCAAAGATAATCGGCATCCAGTCGAGGGTACCGTCATCGTTGAACCGGGCAACGTACAGCGTGCCTTCGTCGAGCAGGTCCATGTTTGCGGCGCGATCATTCGGATTGTATTTGTTCGCCGCAACAAATTTATAGAGATAGTCGAAACGCTGATCGTCGCCGGAATAGGCAACAACCGAGTTATCCTTGTTGACGATAACGGTTGCGCCTTCGTGTTTGAAGCGGCCAAGCGCGGTGCGTTTTTTGGGCATTGATGTCGGATCGTAGGGGTCGATTTCCACCATCCAGCCGAACTTGTTCGGTTCGTTCGGTTCTTTTTCAACATTGAAACGGTCGAAATATTTTACCCAAGAATACCAGCTGTCCGGCGAGATGCCGAGGCGCTTGTAGTTGCGTTCTTCGCTGGTTTTGGCGATATCGCCCCCGAAATAGCCGTTGAAGTTTTCCTCGGCGATCAGGATGGTGCCCCACGGGGTTTTGCCGCCCGCACAGTTGTTCAGCGTGCCGATGACCCGCGTGCCGGTCGGGTCAGAGCTGGTTTTCAGGCGGTCATGGCCGGCGGCCGGGCCGGAGATGGCCATTTCGGTATCAAGGGCCGAAATGCGGCGTGCATAATTTGACCCGTCGATGACCTGCCATTTGCCATTGGTCTTTTTGATTTCGACGATGGAATGGCCGTGGGCGGCAATTTCGTGAAGGGCCTGTTCTTGTGATGCGCCCATGGCATCCTTGAGTCCCGGCCACATCATTTCCGCATTGGTGTATTCATGGCTGACGCACAGAAGGCCGTGTTCGGAATTGTCCGAGCCGACCGGCAGCGGCATATAGCCAACATAGTCACAGTTATAGCCGAACTGTTTATTCTGGGCGGTTGCGTCAACAGCACCCGGAACGAAGGCCGGTGCATCGGCAGCAACCTTGTCGCCCCAGCGAATCAGGACGTCGGCATCGTAACCGTCGGCTACCGCATGAGTTTCGGTGATTTTCTGCGGGATCGATTTGAAGGTCAGGGTCGATGCGTCCTGCGCACGGGCAATGCCGGAGGTCGCGATACCGGCGCCGGCGACGGCCGAGGTTGCCATCAGCCCCTTGAAAAAGCCACGGCGGGAAAGGCGGGCATTGATCAGGTCGGCTACACGCGGATTGTTTGTCGGGTTCGACGGAATGTCATCGCGATCCTCGACGATTTCAAAGTGTTCTGTCATGGTTTTCTCTCTCTGCCAAATGCTAAAACTAGCGCCGAGGAAGATGCCAGAAACCAGCTGTTTTAATTATGACACTTGTGTTTATTTTTATTTTTATTCCAGTGTGTTACGGAATTGTTGCGGCCTGCTTTGCCTATGGTTTGCAGGTCGACAGGAATTGTTTCACAGCGAAGGGAACGGCTGTGGCTGGTTTGTATTGAGGGCCCTGCTCGAATGCGTTGATTTTCCAGCCGGAAAAGGCGTTTTGCAGTTCGCCAGGGTGCAGAAGGAATTCTGGTGATCGGGGGCGGCCGAATGCTTCGTTACCGATCATGAAGGTTTCATAAAGCAAAGTGCCACCGGATTTGATCGCATCGCGAAGATTTTCAAATAGCGGTCGGTGCAGGTAATTTACGACCACCACCAGATCAAATTGCCGGTCCCCAAGCGGCCAGGGACCAGATTCAAGATTTGCTTCGATCCACTCAATTCCGGTGTTTTCACCGGTTCCCGTATCCGACAGATCGCGATCAAGGGCTGTGACCTGCCATCCCTGATCCGCCAGCCAGAAACTGTGACGACCCTTGCCACAGGTAAGATCAAGGGCCGTTCCACCGGTCGCGGGGCAGGGTGGGGAATGACGGGTAACCCAGTCCGATGGCATTAATGATGACATTTTCATAAATCTTGGTTATTGAAGGAGCCGCTTGAAACTGGCGTTTCGGGCAGGGTGTCGCTATATCATTGATATCAAAACACCTTGCAATTGTTACGGTTTGCTTGAACAAAACAACACCATGATCCTCTTTCAGCTTAAATGCGAACATGATCACGAATTTGAAGGCTGGTTTAAAGACGGTGCCACTTATGACACTCAGGCTGCCAGCGGTGAATTGTCATGCCCGTTTTGTGGAACGGCCAATGTCGGAAAGGCGTTGATGGCACCGCGTCTTCGGACGTCGCGCCAGAAAGAGGAAGCCGCCGAAAAGACCCGTCAGGTCGCCATGGCCGAAGCAACCCGTACGGCAATGGCCGAAATCCGCAAGCAGGTCGAGGAAAACTGCGAGCATGTCGGCACAAAGTTCGCCGAGGAAGCCCGCAAAATTCATTACGGCGAAACCGAAAAGCGCGGCATTTATGGCGAGGCATCGCTTAAAGAAACAGCCGAACTGATCGATGAAGGCATTGATGTTCAGGCGTTGCCATGGCTTGACGAGAGCAAGAAGAATTAGGGGCTCGATCCCGCTTTGCTCCCTTCATGCCTGATGTGCCGTCCTAAAATACGTTGTCAGCTATAGGATCAGGCTTTGGCGGGTTTTTGCGCGATCACCATATAATTGATGTCAAGATCGCGCGGGGCGGCTGACCATTTATCGGTGATCGGGTTGTAGGTCACACCGGTGATATCCACGAGATCAAGACCGGCACCGCGCAGCAAACCCGACATTTCCGATGGTTTGACGAATTTGCGCCAGTCATGGGTGCCAGCAGGCAACCAGCGCAGGATGTATTCAGCGCCGAATTTTGCCAGAGCCAGCGATTTGATCGTCCGGTTCAGGGTGGCAACAAACATCAACCCGCCGGGTTTGAGTAACGCCGCACAGGCCTGCATGAAGAATTGCGGGTCATCGACATGTTCGATGACTTCCATATTCAGAACGATATCGAACTGCTTGCCCTCGTCGACCAGCATTTCCGGGGTGCAATTGCGATAATCAATGGCAAGGCCCGATTGCACAGCGTGGACTTTTGCGACTTCGATATTGTTTTCGGCTGCGTCGATTGACGTCATTTTTGCGCCCATGCGTGCCAGCGGTTCGGACAGAAGACCGGCACCGCAACCGATATCGATGATTTCGACATCTTTCAGGACGTCAAGCTGGTTGGCATCGCGTCCGAGATGGGCAGCGATATTGTCGCGCAGAAGCTGCAAGCGGATCGGATTGAACTTGTGCAGGGGCTTCATCGCGCCGTTCGGGTCCCACCATTTTTCGGCCATTGCGGAAAAGCGTGCGATTTCCTCGGCATTGGCGGTGCGGCTGTTATTGGCGGATGCGTGCGACATGGACGGCTCCGATGGCGTGACGTTGATTTTCTTTGCCCTGTTTACGCGGGCGCGCCCGGCAAGGCAATAGTTTGCCGGGCATCAAGGTCCTGACGCCGGGCGAATGAGGGCTTTGCCAGCATGAGGGAAATCGAAACGTGCCTTGCGCCAATCGCATGTGTTGTCAGGGTTTTCAGGTAAGAATTCGCAGGATGTTTCGCGGTTTGCGCCCTTGGGGAGGCATCTGGCGCATCAAACCCGAATAAAAAATGAATCGATGCAATTTTCCCCTGCGTTGATGCTTGTTTCCAAAAGAGTATGGCAGTATTGATAACGCCGCCCGGATCAGGCGGCGCGCCGCATTGATGGCCTGCGCCAATCGATCGAGGGCCGGATCACATGCCGTCTTCTTCGGAGCACCGATGGATGGCAAGCTTAGCGGGGATACTTCATGGCCCGTATTGTCATGAAATTCGGCGGCACATCGGTCGCCGATGTCGAAAAGATCAAGAACGTCGCCCGTCGGGTCAAATCCGAGGTCGATGCCGGGAACCAGGTAGCGGTTGTTGTTTCGGCAATGTCGGGCAAGACCAACGAACTGGTTGGCTGGGCTGATGAAATTTCGCCGATGTATGACGCGCGTGAATATGACGTGATCGTATCATCGGGCGAGCAGGTGACAGTTGGCCTGATCGCCATGGCGCTGCAAAGCATTGACGTACCAGCACGTTCATGGCTTGGCTGGCAGATTCCGATCAAGACCGATGGCGCGCATGCCAAGGCACGTATCAAGGAAATCGATACAACCGAACTCGACAAGCGCATGAATAGCGGCGAGGTTGTCTGTGTTGCCGGTTTCCAGGGGATCGCACCTGACAACCGCATTACCACGCTGGGCCGTGGCGGTTCGGATACTTCTGCGGTGGCGCTTGCCGCGGCTCTGAAGGCGGATCGTTGCGATATCTATACCGATGTTGACGGGGTTTACACGACCGATCCGCGCATCGTGCCCAAGGCGCGCAAGATCGAAAAGATTACCTACGAAGAAATGCTGGAACTGGCATCGCTTGGTGCGAAGGTCCTTCAGACCCGTTCTGTCGAGATGGCCATGAACCATCGCGTCCGGGTACAGGTCCGCTCCTCCTTTAGTGATGCGGAAGGAACACTTGTTGTAGACGAGGACGAAATCGTGGAACAGGAAGTCGTCAGCGGGATTGCCTATAGCCGTGACGAAGCCAAGATCACCTTGGTGAAAGTCGCCGACAAACCGGGAATCGCTGCTTCTATCTTCGGCCCGCTGGCCGAGGCCAATATCAATGTCGATATGATCGTGCAGAACGTTTCAGAAGACGGTAAAAGCACCGACATGACCTTTACCGTGCCGCGCGGCGAATTTAAACGTGCGCTGTCGGTGATTGAGGGCAATTCGGCCAAGATCGGCTATAAGGAATTGCTGAGCACATCAGATGTGACCAAGGTGTCGATCATTGGTGTGGGCATGCGTTCGCACGTTGGCGTTGCGCGCAAGATGTTCGAAACGCTTGCGGAAAAAGGCATCAATATCCAGGTCATTTCGACCTCGGAAATCAAGGTAAGCGTTCTGATTGCCGAAGAATATACCGAACTGGCAGTTCGCGCGCTTCATACCGCTTATGGCCTTGATGCCGAGTAATTTAATATAATGTGACTTGCATGGCCTGTGATTAAGTCACTGTTAAATTGCGTCAATTATTACATACTAGCTGGAACTATCGGTTTCGGCCTTTATGATGAAATGGCAGGGAACCCTTGGTTTCCTGCATTTCTGCTTTGGGGTACAGAATGATATGAGAGATCCGAAATTCGATGTCGCACGCGCCCGCCTTGAAAAATTGTGGGCGGCGGGCAAGGAATTTCTGGGAACGGATTACGCCATCATGGCGGGTGCAATGTCCTGGGTTTCCGAACGTCACCTTGTGGCGGCGGTTTCAAATGCCGGTGGCTTTGGTGTGATTGCGTGCGGGTCGATGACCCCGGAATTGCTGTCGGCTGAAATCGCCGGGACCAAGGCCCTGACCAAAAAGCCGTTTGGCGTCAATCTGATCACCATGCACCCGATGCTTGATGACCTGATCGAGGTTTGCCGTGAGCATGAAGTCGGTCATGTCGTTCTGGCCGGTGGTCTGCCGTCATCGGCAGCGATCAAGAAAGCCAAGGAATTTGCCAAGGTCATCTGTTTTGCCCCGGCACTGGTTTTGGCCAAAAAACTGGTGCGCTCGGGTGCGGATGCGCTGGTGATCGAAGGCAGCGAAGCTGGTGGTCATATCGGCCCGGTTTCCCTGACGGTTCTGGCGCAGGAAATCCTGCCGGAAATGCGCGATGTTCCGGTATTCTGTGCCGGAGGCATCGCGCGCGGCGAAGCCATTACCGGATTGCTTGAACAGGGGGCGGCCGGTGTTCAGATCGGTACGCGACTGGTATGCGCAACCGAATGTATTGCGCATCCCGATTTCAAAAAGGCCTTCATTCGTGCCAGCGCACGCGATGCGGTCACCACGGTTCAGCTTGATGAACGTTTCCCGGTTATTCCGGTACGCGCCCTTGCCAATAAGGGAACCGATGAATTCCTTGAAACCCAGCGCAAGGTAATTGCCAAATTCCGCGCCGGTGAGGTTGATCAGGGTGAAGCCCAGCTTGAGATCGAACATTTCTGGGCCGGTGCGCTTCGCCGGGCTGTTATCGATGGTGATGTCGATGGCGGATCGGTTATGGCAGGGCAGTCGGTTGGTATGGTAAAGAAAGAACAACCGGTATCCGAAATTCTGGAAGAACTGGTCGAACAGGCCGTTCAGTCCCTCGTTAGAAGAGACAGTTAAACCCGATGAGCATGCCGTCCGCCGCAGTCACTGGTCCGCGACGCCTGTTAAAGCGCGTTCGCGACGTCATGGCTGGTCCGGGGACGGCAGAAGAGCGCCTTGGGCAGATCGTGACCATCATCGCCGCCGATATGGTGGCGGAGGTATGTTCGGTCTATGTGATGCGCGCGGGCGAGGTGCTGGAACTTTTCGCGACCTGCGGTCTGGCACCGGCGGCAGTTCATATGACCCGCCTTCGGGTGGGCGAGGGGATTGTCGGTTATGTGGCGGCCCATGCGCGGCCCCTTAACCTTAAAGATGCGCAAGGCCATCCGAACTTTGCTTACCGTCCGGAAACCGGCGAGGAAATCTATCATTCCATGATCGGTGTGCCGATCCTGCGTGGGGGCCGTATCATTGGCGTCCTTGCCGTGCAGAACCGGACCGAACGTCTTTATTCAGAGGACGAGCAGGAAGCGCTTGAAAACGTTGCCATGGTGCTGGCCGAAATGGTCGCCGGTGGCGAACTGGTCAGCCGCGATGAACTGATTCCGACCGACGGGATTGCGCTTTTGCCCTTGCGGCTTGGTGGGGCGCGTCTGGCACCGGGGATTGGCAAGGGCGTTGCGGTTCTTCATGAGCCGCGTATTGTCATCGACCGGATGGTATCCGATGATCCGGACGAGGAACTGACCCGGCTTCGCGACGCCATGCGCGGGCTTCAGGACCATCTCGACAAAATGCTTGAAGCTGTTGCGGGAATGGATAGCAGTGGCGGCGATGATGATCCGGGCGATATCCTTGAAGCCTATAAAATGATTGCGCAGGATACCGGGTGGCTTAACCGCATTACCGAGGCGGTCCATACCGGCCTTACGGCGGAAGCCGCGGTTCAGAAGGTTCATGATGATACCCGTGCGCGCATGGCCCAGGTCAGTGATCCGTATCTGCGCGAACGTTTGCATGATCTTGAAGATCTGGCGAACCGTCTGCTGCAGCATCTTTCGGGGCAGTATCAGTCCCCGGCCTTTGGCGAGTTGCCCGACGATATCATTCTGGTGGCGAGAAATATCGGTCCGGCGGAACTTCTGGATTATGATCATACCCGCCTGCGCGGCCTTGCTCTTGAAGAAGGGTCGCATACGTCACATGTGGCAATTGTTGCGCGTGCGCTGGATATTCCGGTGCTGGGCGGGGTTAAAGGGGTTCTCGACAAGGTCGAAACCGGTGATCCGCTGATTGTCGATGCCGACAATGCACAATTGTTCGTCCGGCCGAGTGAAGATGTCCGTTCGGTTATTGACGGTGCGCTTCGTGCGCGGGCCGAGCGCAAGGCGCTTTATGCGCAGATGCGCGATATGCCGTCCCGGACATGTGACGAGATTGATATTTCGCTGAACGTCAATGCGGGGCTTTTGATCGATGTACCCCATGTGATTGAAAGCGGCGCGGACGGGATCGGGCTTTATCGGACGGAAATTCCATTTATGGTCAGATCGGCCATGCCAGATATTGGCGATCAGACCCGGCTGTACACCCGGATATTTGAACAGGCGGAAGGTCGTCCGGTCGTGTTTCGGACGCTTGATGTCGGGGGTGACAAATTGTTGCCCTATTGGGAGGATATGACAGAAGAGAACCCGGCGATGGGCTGGCGCTCGATCCGCATTACGCTGGATCGGCCTGCAGTGCTTGTTCATCAGTTGCGCGCGTTGATCCGGGCCGCCCATGAGCGGGACCTGTATGTCATGTTCCCGATGATTGCCGAAGTCGCAGAGTTCGACCAGGCAAGGGCGCTTCTGGATCAGCAGTTGAAACGCGAAGCAGAACGCGGCTATGTACCGAACCGGGTCGAGGTTGGCGCGATGCTGGAGGTTCCGGCGCTGATATGGCAAGCACCGGCGCTTCTGGAGCGTGTCGACTTTTTGTCGGTTGGAACCAACGACCTGCTGCAGTTCATGTTCGCTGCTGATCGCGGAAACCCGCGGTTGGAAGGGCGATATGATACACTTTCGCCAAGTGTGTTTGCATTTATGCGGCAGCTTGTCACATTATGTGACGAACGGAATGTGCGTTTGACCATCTGCGGCGAGATGGCCGGGCGACCACTTGAAGCGATGGCCCTGATCGGATTGGGTATTCGCCGCTTGTCCATGGCCCCGGCTTCTATCGGTCCTGTAAAGGAAATGGTCCGGAGCCTGAATGTGAGAAGCGTTGAGGGATATGTCCTGTCGGTGATGGGAAGTTCGACCAAGTCATTGCGATCGCGTCTTAAGGCTTTCGCAATAGATCACGGTGTAAAACTTTAAAAACAATCGCTTTTGGTGGGGATTCTGCTATTTTTATTGCTAGATCGTAACGTGGGGGTGCGGAGTTGGCGATCGGAAAGCGAAAGGAAGATCATTTGGACGAGCAATCCGGGGGGCGCTTGCGTTTCAGGCCTTTGCCTGGAAATGGGCCGTCAAATGACATTAAGATGGAAGCAGATACCGGTAATTCCGCTGACCAGACCGAGGTGGGACGCCTTTTGCGCCATACCAGGAACAGCCTTGGTCAGAGCGTGGAAGACGTTTGTCAGTTATTGCGTATCCGCAAGATTTATATCGAGGCGATCGAGAACAGCGATTATTCGGTGTTGCCCGGTGGCCCGTATGGTTTGGGCTTTGTTAAAGCCTATGCCGAACATCTCGGACTTGACGGGGCAGAAATCGTGCGGCGTTTCCGCGTGGAAAGCAATGCGCCCGCAGCCCGAAGCGAGCTTAGTTTCCCAAAACCTGTTCAGGAAAGCCGCGTTCCCGGTGGAGCGGTTCTTCTGATTGCGGCATTGCTTGGTATCGGTGCCTATGGTGGCTGGTATTACTTGTCGAGCCAGGGCAAAACGATTGCTGATCTCGTTGATCCGCTGCCTGAGCGTCTTGCAAGTTATACGTCGGGTGGTGAGCAGGCCGTTCCGGAACGCAATCTTGAAAATGCGGCGGATGCCCGTGCGGCAGAAGTCGAGCCATCCGCATCGGCAGAGCAACCTGCCGAAACGGCGGAAGCGCCAGCGGATGATTCAAATGCACCTGCATCTGTCGTGACAGAACAGGAACCGGTGGCGGAAACCGCAGAAGCCCCGCAAGTGGCTGATACGGTACCGGCAGAAACACCTGCGGCACAGAACGAAGTTGCCGAAGCACCTGCCCCGACAGCGCAAGCACCGGAACAATCAACCGCACAGTCGCCGTCATCGGCACCAGTTGCACCAGCGGCGGAAACGGCTTCTGTTCCGGCAGCACCGGCTGTTGACGAAGTTGGTGGCGGGCGTGTGTTTGGTGCGGTCAATCTTGACAGCCGTGTTACCATTGAGGCGGTCGAAACCAGTTGGGTTCGCATTCGCGAAGGTGATGGCAACATCCTGCTGACCCGGATGCTGAGTGCGGGGGATACCTATCGCGTGCCCAATAAAAACGGGCTAATGCTTGAAGTCGGTAATGCCGGGGCACTTACCTACAGCATTGATGGCAAGGAAGCCTTGCCGGTCGGTGAATATGGTGCGGTGATTTCGGACTTCTCTCTTGATGTTGAGGCCCTTGAAGGGGCCGGTGTGGCACCGGCACAGTAGTGCCGGGCCCTCTCGTTATCATGAGGGCACCAAAGATTTTGAAGAAAGCGGCCATATCAGGCCGCTTCAGACTGCTGACAAAGTCCTC
>NZ_AUNC01000030.1:0-28536 GCF_000714555.1 Thalassospira permensis NBRC 106175
CTGAACCTGATCCCGCGGTTCTATGACATCAATGCCGGTGCAATCACGATTGATGGTCAGGATATCCGCGATGTAACGCTAGAAAGCCTGCGATCAGCGACCGCACTGGTCAGCCAGGAAATCACGCTGTTTGACGATACGGTTCGATCCAACATCGCCTATGGCCGATTTGGCGCAAGCGATGCCGAAATCGAAGATGCCGCGCGTCATGCAGCAGCCCATGATTTCATCCTGCAGCTTGAAAACGGTTATGACACCATTGTCGGCGAACATGGTGTGAAGCTTTCAGGCGGCCAGCGCCAGCGGATCGCGATTGCACGTGCGATGTTGAAAAACGCCCCGATCCTGCTTCTGGACGAGGCAACATCAGCCCTTGATACGGAATCGGAACGCCACATTCAGGGGGCCCTGACCGAATTGATGAAAGGACGGACGACGCTTGTCATCGCGCACCGCCTTTCGACGATTGTCGATGCCGACAAAATTTGCGTCATTCAGAACGGGCATGTTACCGAACAGGGACGCCATGAAGAATTGCTTGCGCTTGGAGGGGCTTACGCCAATCTCTATAATCTGCAATTCTCGGAAGAGAGCGATAACTAGGCCGACAGAAATCGGGATAAACTGGCGTGCAGTTTCATAAGCGGATCATAAAAAGCGATCAGGCGCGCAGCACTTTGTGCTGGCTTGCGGCAACCTATATCCGGTTCATTCGTCTTACCGGTCGCTGGCACACGGAAGGTGGCGATCATCCTGCGCATTTCCTGACCGAAGGAAAACCCTTTATCGTGGCTTTCTGGCATCAGCGGTTGCTGATGATGCCCTATACATGGCGTTCGGTTGCGGGGAACCGACCGTTTAACATGCTGATTTCGTCGCATCGCGACGGTGAAATCATTTCCCGTACCATCGGTCATTTCGGAATTGCGACAATTGCCGGGTCAACCGGACAAGGCAAGGGCGGCGCAGCAGCGTTGCGGCGTATTCTCAAGGCCCTCAAATCCGGCGAAGTCGTCGGCATGACCCCGGATGGACCGCGCGGACCACGCATGCGGATTTCCGATGGCATCGTTCAGGCCGCACGACTGGCCGAAGTCCCGATTTTCCCACTGACCTATTCTGCCTCAAGACGCCGCGTTTTTGGCAGTTGGGACCGGTTTGTTTTGCCGCTTCCATTTTCAAAAGGTGTCTTTAGCTGGGGCGATCCCATCCATATCCCGCGCGATCTGGATGACGACGGATTGGAAGAAAAGCGGCTGGAACTTGAAGCAGCTTTGACCAAGCTGACACAGGAAAGCGATGCCAAGCTTGGCCTTGACGTGATTGAACCTGCCGGACCGGATGAACTTCCCAAACAGAAGCGGTCGGCCGTGGTGGCGGCGGCAGAACAGGAAACGGCCAAATGAGCCTGTTTTACGCCTATCGCCTTGCGACACGGCTTTTGGGTCCGGTACTTGGTCTTTATCTGCAACGGCGCAAAAAACGCGGCAAGGAAGATGCAGGAAGGATCGGCGAACGGTTCGGTCATGCCAGCGCATTGCGCCCGAAGGGAAAGCTGGTCTGGATACACGGGGCCAGCGTTGGCGAATCCCTTTCCGCCCTGCCGGTGATTGATGCCCTTCGCGCGCGTTTTCCCGATGTGTCCATACTTGTCACCACCGGCACCGTCACATCCGCGGCAATGATGTATCAACGCCTTCCGGAAGGTGTGATCCATCAGTTTATTCCAATTGACCGACAGGTCTGCGTTGCGCGTTTCCTGCATCACTGGAAACCTGATGTTGCACTTTGGCTTGAAAGCGATTTCTGGCCCAACATTCTGACAAAGGCCAAAAAGGCGGGGACCAGACTGGCACTTCTGAACGGTCGTATCTCGGCTCGAAGTTTTAATAGCTATTCCCGGTTCCCTTCCTTCATTACCCCGGTGATTTCGGCCTTTGACCTGATCCTAAGTCAGGGGGCAGAGGAAACCGGGCGTTTCATCGCATTGGGGGGAACCGATGTTCGTGCGGTCGGGAACCTGAAATTCGCAGCCCCCGCCCTGCCGGTTGATAGCGACACGTTGTCCGAACTCAGGACACAGATTGGCAATCGTGCCGTATGGCTTGCCGCAAGTACGTTTGACGGCGAAGAAGCCGCATGCGCGCAGGTTCATAAAAGCCTTGCCAGCAAACATGAAAACCTTCTGACGGTGATCGTTCCCCGCCATTCTGATCGGGCCAACGATATCGAAACCGACCTGATCGCAAAGGGCCTGCGCGTGGCGCGCCGAAGCCTTGGCCATGTGATTACCGATCAGGTTGATGTTTATCTTGGCGACACCATGGGCGAGATGGGGCTTTATTACCGGCTTGCACCGGTATGCCTGATCGGCAAAACCCTTTGCGCATCGGGTGGGCAAAACCCGCTGGAACCAGCAAGGCTTGGCTGTGCGATCCTGCATGGCCCGGATATGAGCAACTTTAACGAAATCAGCCGCGAACTTCTTGCCGCCAGAGCATGCCGTCCGGTTGCCGATATCGATGATCTGGCCCGGCAGGTTGATACCCTTCTGACATATCCGGAAAAGGCCCGGGAACTGGCAAATGCTGCGCTGGAATATGCTAATTCCAAGGCCGAGGTGCTTGATCGGACGATGGATGCAATCGCGCCGCTTTTAATCAGCGAGGCCGCCAATGCGCGCCCCTGATTTCTGGCAAGCGGATGGTTTCTGGGCCAAGGCATTATCGCCCCTGTCGCTGCTGTGGCGGGCGGGTGCGGGCATTCGCGCCATGAAAACAACCATGCGTCATCCCGGATGCAAGGTTTTCTGCGTTGGCAATTTTACCATCGGCGGTGCTGGAAAAACCCCGACGGCACTCGCGCTTTATCACACGTTGCACCATATGGGCATCAACGCCCATTTTCTGAGCCGTGGCTATGGCGGGCGTGAAATCGGCCCGCATCGCGTTGATCCGGCGACAGATACGGCCTCCGATGTCGGTGACGAGCCGCTGCTTTTGGCACATACCGCCACAACGTGGGTTTCGCGTGACCGGGGCATGGGGGCCGAAACCGCCCGTAATGCCGGGGCAGATGCGATTATCATGGATGACGGACTGCAAAACCCGTCCGTGATCAAGGATTGCAGCTTTGCCGTTGTCGATAGTGGTTTCGGCATTGGGAATGGTCGCGTGATCCCGGCTGGGCCGATGCGCGAAACACTTGAACAGGGCTTGGCAAAAGTCCACGCCATCATCCTGATTGGCGATGGCAATCCGCCATTTCTGGCAAATCTTCCTGCCTCTGTCCCGGTTCTGAGAGCCCGAGTTGTGCCTTGCAACGGTGTCGAGCTTGACGGTCGCAGGGTCCTTGCATTTGCGGGCATTGCCCGCCCGGCGAAATTCCATGACAGCCTGCGTACCGTTGGTGCCAATATTGTTGCCACCGTCGATTTCGCGGACCATCATCCGTTTCGCCCGAATGAACTGGCTGACCTGCGCCAAAGGGCCGCAGCCCTGAACGCGGATCTGGTAACAACGGAAAAAGATCTGATGCGCTTGCCTGTCGCGGCGCGCAACGGCATAAGCACTCTTGGCATCAAACTGGCATTCGAAGCCCCGGACCAGCTTGAGAAAATCATTAAAGCGGTATTGTCTGATGGCTGAACGCAGCGCCTTTTACAAAGCACGCCAGAAATATGTTTCCCACCCTTTACAGGGGCTTGGTGCCTATTTGCTGTTTGGCTTTTTCAAGATCATGCCGATTGATCTTGCGTCTGCCATCGGCGGTCGGCTTCTGCGCGCGATTGGCCCGAAACTTGGGCAAAGCAAGAAAGCCCGAAATAATCTCGTCAAGGCTTTTCCGGAAAAGTCAGCCGAAGAAATCGAAGCCATCATTACAGATATGTGGGAAAATCTCGGTCGTAGTGCGGCAGAAATTCCCCATCTTCCAACGCTCGATTGCGGAAGCCCCCGCCTTGAAATCGTCGGTCTGGAAAACGGCATGGCGACAAGGGGAGATAACAAACCCGGTCTGTTCTTTACCGGCCATATGGGAAACTGGGAAGTTTCGACCAAGATTGGCGATGCGCTTGATATGGAAATGATGACCATTTATCGCGCACCGGATAACCCCTGGGTCGATAAACTTTTCAAAAGCGTTCGCAAGGGATTTCGCGGCGAACTGGTGCCAAAGGGCGCCAAAGGTGCACGGAAATTTGCCGCCTTCCTGAAAGAAGGTGGCCACGCAGCCCTATTGGTCGATCAGAAGCTCAATAACGGGATCGCCGTACCTTTCTTTGGCCGCGATGCGATGACGGCCACCGCACTGGCACAATTTGCCCTGAAATACGATTGCCCGGTCATTCCGGTGAGGGTCGAGAGGTTGAGCGGTGCCAATTTCCGGATGACGTTTTATCCGGCGCTGACAATTATCCCCACCGAAGACCGCGAGGCAGATATCCTTCGCATCATGACCGAAGTGAACGCCATCATGGAAGGCTGGATCCGTGAACGGCCGGCACAATGGCTTTGGCTTCACAAACGCTGGCCGAACTAAGCGGCAATTATCACGCTGGCATTAACCTAATTGGAACGACCTTGCACCAGACTGGTGGGCACCTCACCACCATCTCCGGGGAAGTTTTTTTGCTGCGTTTCGTCGTCCCGCTTTTCCTGATCCTTATTGCATCGATGTTTGCGGTCTGGCCGTCCTTTGCGCTTGAAGGCGACATCGGCAAGATCGAAAGCAGTTCAAAAAATGTGCGCATACGGATTGCCGAGCTTGATCAGCAGTTGCGCACACATCTGCAAGAAGCGGTCGAAAAATTCGGCGATCGCCAGATCGAATGCGGTGCCAGCGGCGAAAAGAAATCACTGTCAGATTGCATTGCCGAAGACGACGATAACCTGACGCAAGCCAAACTATCGATTGCACGCGCCAAAGATCGCGACGCGGAAGAAAGCCCGCTTGATGAACTGGCTGCAACCGAAGAACGTTTTGCCATGTTCATCGAACGTCTTAACAAAACCAACGACCTTCTGTCCCGTGCCGGCGCAACAATGTATCGGACCAGCTTCGACATCACACCGGAAATGGATCAGTTGCGCCGACAGGTTATTGTCTATGTCGAACGCAAACAGGAATATGATCTGCGCCTGAATCAGGCGATGTTGATCGCGGGTGTAACGCTTGTCCTGATCGCTATTTTCGCGATGATCTTTTTCGCCACACGCCGCATTCGGGGAAATTAGGATCAGCATCCTTTGTTGCAGGACAAATTGCGTTGATAATGTGATCAAACCCCGTTACCGACTGGCTCAAGAGCGATCGTCCGAGGAAACTAAGAAATAATGACACAGGCCTATTGGCAGGACATTCTGGTTGCATTGCGCCAAATCATTCGCGCAACCGATCTGCATTCCAAACGCATGATGAAAGCCTGTGGTCTGACCATCCCGCAGGTGATGGTCCTGCGCGCGATTGACGAATTGCAGAACGTTACGGTGCGCCGCATTTCCAATCATGTGTCCCTTAGCCAGGCAACGGTCACAACAATCCTGAACCGCCTTGAACAGCGCGGGCTGGCAGAACGTCGTCGCAGCACCACGGACAAGCGCGTGGTCAATACGGTTCTGACAGAGGCAGGTCAGAACATCCTGAAAGCAGCCCCAACCATGCTGCACGAAGAATTCATATCCCAATTCGAAGCCCTGCCCGATTGGGAAAAAACGCAGCTTCTGTCATCCATGCAGCGGGTCGCGACAATGATGAATGCGGAAAAGATTGATGCGGCCCCGTTGCTTGACGTCCGCCCTGCCGACGAAATTCCGCGTTAGATCGGTTCAAACCGGATTACAGGTCGGCAATCACCACTTGGTGGCCATTACGTCTGGCATCGCCGACGGCATTGAATTTCCTGCCGTCACCACTGACCTTGGCGGCGTGAACACCGCCAAAGAACATATCCTCCGTATCCCAGCGTTGCTGGTCTTCAAGGCTAAGACCATCCAGAAGCGATCCGTCAAATCCCGGTTCGACAGACAAAAGACTGTCTTCGACATGAAGCCGCGGTGCCGCCACCGCCCCATGCAGGGTCATGTCATAGGCATCGATATTCAGCATCACCTGCAACATGGTCGAACGAATGCGGTTTGACCCGCCAGAACCAAGTGCAATCGCATCACCATTGCCCGCCAGATACAGGGCCGGGGTCATCATCGACGTCATCCGCACACCGCAGGGCCAGTGATGGAACCCGTCGGGTGACAGATCGGCTTCGCCCAGCATGTTATTGAGCATGATACCAGTCCCCGGCACCATGCGCCCGGAACAGGACCCATTCGAGATTGTCGCGGCGGCAAGATTGCCATCGCCATCAACCACGGAAATATGGGTCGTGCCATTCTGGCTAAGCGGGCGTTCGCCAATCATAGACCGGTAGGATTCGCAGAATTCGTCGGCAAGGATTGTCGGGCTTGCGCCATGTTCGCTACGTGCCAGCCCGGTGGCATGAAGAATGCGCGAAATGGCTTCGAGATGACGGGCCGATCCAAATGCCCCGAGTTCTATTTCGCGCGCAAGCTTAAGCCCGAAGCCAACCAAAACCCCGCCCGACGCCGGTGGCGGGTTTAAAACAAACCGCCCGTTGCGCCCGGCAATCAAAAGCGGATCACGGACCAGAACGCGGTATGCCGCCAAATCCGCCCCTGTCAGATAGCCGCCATATTCCCGGCATTCGGTCACCAGCGCATGACCAAGATCGCCGTGATAAAAACCGTCCGAACCGGTTCGCAGCAGATATTCAATGCTATCGGCCATATCAGCCTGACGAAGAATGGAGCCCTCGTCTGGCAATTCAAATCCGTCTTCGTCCTGATGCCCCGCTGCACCGAAAACGGCCCGGCTATCTTTGGAAAATGCCAGAAGCGGGGTTACGATCCCCATGACATATCGCTGAAACGCATCCAGCTTGATCCCGTCGCGTGCGGCTGTAATTGCCGGTTCGGCCAGCATCGCCATCGGCAGGGATCCAAGATCGTCATGCAGCTTGAAAATACCGGCAACCACGCCCGGTGTTGCAACCGAACCGTATCCGCCGTGAAATTCCTGGGTAACGCCACCGGCAAATGTCGCAAACCGGCTTTCAAACTCAAGTTCTTCGCGCGGGCGTTTGGCAAGCGGGGTTTCGACAAAAAAATCATAAAGCCGGGGCGGTTTTCCCGCCGGGCGGGCCATGACAAAACCACCCCCGCCCAATGATGCCAGAACCGGTTCGGCCACACAGGCCGCCCACATGGCCGCAGTGACCGCATCAAAGGCATTGCCGCCCGCCTCAAGCACATCGGCAGCCGCGCGTGCGGTGACATCATGTCCTGCGGCGACGGCTCCGTGCTTTTTCATGGCAGAGATTCCTTATTGTTTATCCGTCATCAATTGCTGGCCTTCACCTTCGCGGCCTTTTGTGCATCTTCCATCGGCGGCACAAGAAGGGCGGCGTCAACACGGGCATCCCCGACATTGATCCGCCAATCCAGATGCGGCCCGGTTGCCCGGCCACTTGCCCCGACCTTGGCAATCGGATCACCCTGCCGAACGACATCGCCGACTTTCACATCGATTTCCGACAGATGCAAAAACGCCGAAACCATGCCAAGCCCGTGATCAATAAACAGGGTCGCCCCGGAAAAATACATATCGGGATGCACCAGCGTCACAATCCCGTCCGCCGGGGCCACGACCTGTGTGCCGGTGGGAACGGCAATATCCACCCCCCAATGCGGGGCGCGCGGTTCACCATTCAAGATGCGTTGCGATCCATAGACACCGCTGATCGGGCCCAGAACCGGCCAGATAAAACCGTTCTTGTAAAATTCCTGCGTAAAACGTTCGACGCGGGCTTCGCGGGCCTGACGCGAGTCATCCCTGATCCGTTCCATGACCTCCGGGTCCGGTGTCACCATCTTGGGCGGCAGGCCATCAATGCGCTGGATATCGAATTCACGATCACCGATGTCATAGGCATATTCTTCGACTGCCCCATCAGCCTTGCGCAGTGTCAGCTTCGCCGGGCCATCGTAATCGCGCGGGAAGCCAAGGATAAACGCCCCGTCCGGGCCAATCGTATCAATGGGCTTGCCATCCAGAAGGATGCTGCTTCCGGGTTCGGTCTGACCGAACACGATGCCGCCCTGAACAAACTGGCCCTGATAGGTCGGCTCGGCCGCGACTGCCCCAACGCATGACGCCATCAAACCGGTTGCCGCCAAAAACATCTTCATTGCGAAACGCATTACAGAAGGCTCCCTTGCCTGTCGTCATCTTTGGGGGCCGGGTCTTTTTTCCGGGCCGGTTTCGGTTTGGCAGCCGATTTCGGCGCGACCGTGGCAGTAGATGTGGTGGCAGTATTATCAGCGTCCGTTGCTGGCGACGCAGGACCAGACTTGTCCGATGAAGACGCCCCTGCTGTCACATCGGCACGTCCATCCTGCATTTCCAGAATGTAACCCTGCCCGGCAATCATATCCGATGCTTTGCCGATCAAACCTTCATCTGCACCGCGCACCACGGCAAAGCCGCGTTTGAGAACATTGCGATACGAATAGCTTTCCAAAAGACGATCATACCGCGCCAGTCCTTCGGCTTCGCGGTTCAGGATATTTTTAACCGCCGCCTGCATCCGACCGGCCAGATCATCGATCTGTTTGCGGTCGCGTGTGATATCGCGTCTGGCATTTGCCGGGCGAAGTCCGGCGGCGGCCTGATCAAGACGTGCCTTTTGCATCTGGATGGCGGATTTGATCGCCCCATCCAGTCGCAGACCGGCATTTTCCAATCGCCCGCGTTTTTCCGAAAGCTGTTCACGCGGGCTAACCAACCGTGCCCCGGCTTCGTTCAGGCGTGCGCGCGCCTGCTGCAAGACACTGCCTGCCGCACGAGGCAACCGGTCGGCCCAGTTATCAAGGGTCTGGCTGCGTTCCTCAAGCATCCGGCGCGGATCGCCAAGACCACGCGCAAGACTTTCAAGGGCGGTGCGTTTTTCCACACCAAGCCGACGGACCGCCTGCGTCAGACGAAGGCCGTCTTCCTCGACCTGACCGATCAGATCAAGCCGCACCGGAACGGCCTTTTCCGCGGCCCCCGTCGGAGTAGGCGCACGCAGGTCAGACACAAAATCAATCAGGGTGGTATCGGTTTCATGACCGACTGCGGAAATCACCGGAATGTCGGATTCCGCCACCGCGCGGGCAATGATTTCCTCGTTAAATGCCCAAAGGTCTTCAAGCGATCCGCCACCGCGCGCAACAATCAGGACATCGGGGCGCGGAATATTGCCATAGGGCAAAAGATCGTTAAAACCGCGCACGGCCTGCGCGACCTGTTCGGCGGCACCGGTTCCCTGTACCAATACGGGCCATAACAGAACCCGGCGCGGGAAACGTTCACGCAAACGATGCATGATATCGCGGATCACCGCCCCGGTCGGGGATGTTACAATCCCGATGACATCGGGCAGGAACGGGATCGGCTTTTTGCGATCCGCATCAAACAGTCCTTCGGCAGCAAGTTTCTTTTTGCGTTCTTCCAGAAGTTTCAGAAGCGCGCCTTCGCCCGCGACTTCCATCGTTTCGATGACAATCTGGTATTTTGATCGCCCGGGGAAAGTCGTCAATCGGCCGGTTACAATGACTTCCATGCCGTCTTCGGGTGCGATGCCAAGTTTGGATGCCTGCCCGCGCCAGCAAACACCATCCAGCACCGCCTGATCGTCTTTGAGTGCCAGATACATGTGACCGCTGCTTGCGCGCTTGAAGCCGGAAATCTCGCCGCGCACACGCACAAACGAAAACGCATCCTCGACCGTGCGTTTAAGCGCGTTGGAAAGATCGGAGACCGAAAATTCGGGGAGATTTCCCGGTTTCGCGGGTTCTTCGGGCATGGGGGCGAACGGGTCGAACAAATCTTGCGTCATCAAGGGCACTTTATGCTAAAAGCCCGCATAAATTTTCAAGCGGGATGGGGTGCAAGCCTAGTTCATCCCGTCTGGACCATCAAGCAGTCGGACACGTAATCGAGGTTAAAATCATGAAGGTTCTGGTCGTTGGCGGTGGCGGACGTGAACATGCATTGTGCTGGGCAATTGCCAAAAGCCCGCGACTGACCAAGCTTTGGTGTGCGCCGGGCAATGCCGGGATTGCCGATTCAGCAGAATGTATCGCCATTTCAGATAGCGACATTGACGGGCTTGTGAAATTTGCCACCGACAATGCGGTCGATCTGGTGGTGGTTGGCCCCGAGGCCCCGCTGGTCGCGGGCCTTGTCGATGCGCTGGATGCGGCTGGCATCAAATCGTTTGGCTGTTCGAAGGCTGCCGCACAGCTTGAAGGCTCCAAGGGTTTCATGAAGGACATGGTGGCAAAGTTTGGCGTCCCGTCCGCGGCCTATGGCCGTTTCACCACGCCCGACGATGCGCGGGCCTTTGTTGAAAAGCACGGTGCCCCGATTGTTGTCAAAACCGACGGCCTTGCCGCGGGCAAGGGTGTGACGATCTGCCAGACAATCGACGAAGCCCTTGCGGCGATTGACGAATGCATGGTCGGTGGCAAATTCGGCGATGCCGGTGCGGAGCTGGTGATCGAGGAATTCATGACCGGCGAAGAAGCATCTTTCTTTGCGGTTTGTGACGGGGAAAACGTCATTCCGCTAATTGCCGCACAGGATCACAAGGCCGTCGGCGAGGGCGATACCGGCCCGAATACCGGTGGTATGGGTGCCTATTCCCCCGCCCCGGTCTTTACGCAGTCGGTTGAGGACAAGGTCATGGAACAGATCATTGTTCCGACCGTTAAGGGCATGGCCGCCGAAGGCCATCCGTTCAAGGGCGTCCTGTTTGCCGGTCTGATGATTGACGATGCGGGCAATCCGAAACTGATCGAATACAACATCCGTTTTGGCGATCCGGAATGCCAGGTTCTGATGACGCGTCTGAAATCGGATGTGCTTGATATCCTTGATGGGGCGGCAACCGGAAAACTCGATACCGTCAAACCCGAATGGCATGACGAAACCGCCATGGTCGTTGTCATGGCCGCCAAGGGGTATCCGGGCAGCTACGACAAAGGCACCGAGATCAAAAACGTGGCCGATGCCGATGCGATGGACAAGGTCAAGGTCCTGCATGCGGGCACGAAAATGGATGGTGACAAACTGACCGCGACGGGCGGTCGTGTTC
The DNA here is from genome assembly GCF_000714555.1 of Thalassospira permensis NBRC 106175. NCBI lineage: Bacteria > Pseudomonadati > Pseudomonadota > Alphaproteobacteria > Rhodospirillales > Thalassospiraceae > Thalassospira > Thalassospira permensis. The sequence continues at coordinate 11,213 of NZ_AUNC01000030.1, forward strand.
TTGGCGTCACCGCGCGCGGCACGTCGGTGACCGAGGCACAGAAACGCGCCTATGAAGCGGTTGATGCCATTGACTGGCCGGGTGGTTTTTGCCGTCGTGATATCGGCTGGCGCGCGATTGCCCGCGAACAGAAGTAAGCCTTTGAATTGGAAAAGACCGGGTCATGCAGCCCGGTCTTTTTTCATGCCTGCGTGATAGCGCACCGCGCATTGCCCGTTAGGGCCATGTTCGATGGTGGCATCCACACCGAACACATCGCGCAGATTTTGGGTCGTCAGAATATCGGCAGGACTGCCGATCCCCACCAGTTCCCCGTCACGCATCATGGCAATCCGGTCGCAATACATCGCGGCATGGTTCAGATCGTGCAAGGCCGCCACCACGGTCACCGGTAATTCACGCACCAGTTCCAGCAATCCAAGCTGATGACGGATATCCAGATGGTTTGTCGGTTCATCCAGCAGAAGGAATTTTGGTTCCTGCGCCAGCGCACGCGCGATATGAACCCGCTGCTTTTCACCGCCCGAAAGCGTATGCCAGAACCGGTCGGCCAGATGGGTCATATCAACATCGCCGAGCGCACGTTCCACAATCGCATCATCGCGTTCCGACCAAGGCGACAGCATGCTGAGATAAGGTGTGCGTCCCAGTGCCACCGCCTCGCGCGCGGTCAGGCGGTCCGTGGTGTCGGCCTGCTGTTCGACAAAGCCGATCTGCCGGGCCAGTTTGCGACGACCATGCTTTTTCATGTCCTGCCCTGCCAGCATCGCACGCCCCTGATCAGGTGGACGAATACCGGCCAAAACCGACATCAAACTGGTTTTGCCCGATCCATTCGGCCCGATCAGGCCCAGAAACTCGCCCGGTTCCACCCGGAGGGAGACATTTTTGATGATCTTGCGAAAACCGGCAGACCAGACGATATCGCGCAGTTCCAAACTCATCGCAAAATCCTTCCGTGACACAGGATCAGGGCAAAGGCCGGGGCCCCGACAAGGGCGGTAATCACCCCGATTGGCAAAACCTGCCCCGGAACGATCACGCGTGAGATGACATCGGCACAGACCAGAAACAGTGCGCCAATCAATGCCGATAGCGGTAATAGCAGCCCATGACGCGTTCCGACAAAAAAGCGCGCGGCATGCGGGATCACGAGCCCGACAAAACCGATGGAACCAACGATACTGACCATTACCGCGGTCATCATCGCGGCTGCGGCAATCAGGATCGCATAAACCCGCCTGACCGGCACACCAAGCGATGCGGCGGATTCACGACCAAACGTAAAGGCATCAAGTGCGCGTGCATGCCAAAGACACACGACAAGCCCGACAAGAGCCACGGGTAAAGCCAGCCACACATCGGGCCAGCGCACGCCGCTAAGATTGCCCAGAAGCCAGAACATGATGCCACGCGCCTGTTCGGCACTGGCCGATTTGGTGACAATGAAGGATGTCAGGGCATTGAACATCTGCGATCCGGCAATACCTGCCAGAATGATCGCCCCCGTGCCGCGCCCGGCCTGTAACGCCAGAAGGGTCACAAAGGCGAATGCCGCCACCGCGCCGATAAATGCGCCAAGCGACAGGGAAAGCATCCCGGCCCCAAGACCTAGGATCACGATGCTGACCGCACCGGTCGAGGCACCGGCTGAAATGCCCAGCAAGTAAGGATCGGCAAGACTGTTACGCAAAAGCGCCTGCAAGACCGCACCGGAAACAGCAAGTGCCGCCCCGCAACTTGCAGCAACAATCGCGCGGCTAAGTCGGTAGTTCCAGATAATACCGGCATCAATCGCATCCACCGGATACCCGGCATCCCACAAATGATTGGCAATCGTATTGATCACCGTGCCCACCGGGATCGCTGTTTCGCCCACCGATGCGGCAACCGCCAGAACCGCTGCCAGCAACATCAGCGCGGCAAATGCCACGCTGATGCGTTTCATGAAAACGGGGCTGGAAATGATATTCCCGATCATTGGCCCGATCACTGGGTTGCCTCGAACGCCTCGATTGCCTTGGCCAGGGTTTCAATGCCGTCGATTGTCCGCATGGTCGGGTTCATCGACTGGGCATCCATGACGACGATATTTCCGCTTTTGACCGCATTCATCTGACGGGTTACCGGATCGGATTTCAGGAACTGCATTTTCAGTTCCCAGTCATCGGCCGGAAAACGACGACGATCCATTTTGCCAATCACAATGATATCGGGATTGGTTCGTGCGATGGTTTCCCACCCGACTGTGGGCCATTCATCGTTACTGTCGATGACATTCTCCACACCAAGGATCGACATGACATAGGCCGGTGCGCCTTTCTGCCCGGCAACAAACGGATCAACATCGATTTCAGCACTGGAGAACCAGAACAGTGCCGAAATTCCCTTGCCATTCACGGCGGCCACTTTTTCGCGCGCAGCCTGTTCGCGGGCTTTGAAATCGGCAATCAGATCTGCGCCGCGTTCCTCGACATCGAAGATTTTCGAAAGGTCGGCTATCCCCTGATAGATCTGATCCATCGAAAAGGCATCAATCCGCGTTCCGTCACCGCCCGTGGTGTTGTCCTTACCGACGCAATCGGCTGGTGCGGTATAGACCGGGATTGAAAGTTCAGCAAACTGGTCAATCGTTCCGACCTTGCCATTCGGGCCGATATGCCATTGGAACTGGGTTGTGACCAAATCGGGTTTCTGGCCGACCACACTTTCAAAGCTGGGATCGTTGTCTGCCAGACGCGGAATGGTGGCGTTGACGTCGCGAAACTGTTCCTGCACCGGACCAAGCCATACGGCCGTTCCGACCACCCTGTCCGCCAGTCCCAGAAGATAAAGCAGTTCCGTGCTGCTTTGGCCAAGCGATACGACACGGTTCGGAGCCTGATCAAAGGTCAGGGTTCGACCACAATTTTCCAATGTAAGCGGATATTCCGTGGCAGATGCGTATTGTGCGAAAGAAGCCAGTCCTGCAGCAAACACCCCGACTGCAAAAACCTTTTTGTTCAGTTCAATCACTTTGCGTCCTTTCATGGATATGCTGATCGGGAATTTCATTTCCCGACCGGACATACCAAACCAATAAACGTTATGTTATAACATAACATCAAAGTTGCTATGGTCAAGGGACTGGCTAAAGTGCTGAAAAATGGCGGGAAATGCCGGGATCCAAGGGCGGTCCAATGGCTTTCAGCCCGCCCGGAACGGTGACATATACCGACATCCTCCGGGGCACCCCGCCCGGTCCGTCGTATTCATGTCAGCAGGTCTCCTGGCTCGCGGGTCGTTGTGTTTTCCTGCCTTCCCGGGAAATATCCCAGTGGCTTTCAGAAGGAAACACTCACCGCCTACAGTTGCGGGGGCAGCTTCGGTTAACCGTCTTCACGGACGGCTTCGAATTCCCTTTATCCTTATCGGATACTGACATCTATCGGTGTCACATAGTCACGAAGGCCGGTCAAGCCAATTGCGAATAAATCGCAATGATTACAATTTTCAATAGGCGTTCGCCGCCGCCGTGCCATCGCCGCCCAGCCGCCCAAGGATCGCCGAGACATCGCGCATCGGTGGCGCGCCAAACATGCGGGCATATTCACGGCTGAACTGTGATGCGCTTTCATATCCGACTTCATAGGCCGCGGTTGCCGCATCCTTCATTTCGGTCAGCATCATCTGGCGCGCCATCGTCAGGCGAAGGCGTTTCTGATACTGAAGCGGGCTCATGGAGGTTACCTGCTTGAAATGATGATGGAAGGAAGACGGACTCATATTCGCCTGTGCCGCCAGATCATCGACCCGAAGCGGTGCGGCAAAATCGTCCTTCATAAGGCGGATGATCTTGGAAATGCGTTGCATGTTGCTGCCGCCCATGCCGATTTGCGCAATACGGCCCCCCTGAAGGCCGCGCAGAAGGCGATAATGCACCTCGCGCAGAAGCATCGGCGCCATCACGGAAATATCGTCTTTCTCATCGCACAGGCGCAACAGGCGCATCACGGCATCCAGCAAGGTATCGCTGGCGTTATCGACATGAAGACCGCAATCGCTTTCGGATGCCGAGCCGACCTGAAGATCAATCTGGGTGACAAGATCGCCCAACATCTGACCATCCAGTTCAATCGACAAACTGCGATACGGAAGTGCTGCACTGGCATTTGTCACACAGCCGACAATCGGCAGGTCGACCGACGCCACCAGATACTTTCCGGGCGCATAACTGAAAACCGCCTCGCCCAGAGTGACCTCTTTGGCACCTGACGCGATAATGCAAAGGCATGGCTTGTAGATTGTCGGAACTTTCATCGACGGCCCGGTCGCACGATACAGATGCACCGCCTTTACCGGCGTCTCGGCAACACCTTCGCCTTCGCAGTATCTGTCAATCAGTTCAGACATCTCTTCAAACACAGGCATCACCAAACTCCTTTGTTTCTCTAATATGAACTATAGCAACCAGAACCATCCTGAAAAGCGGTTTTCACCCTGCCTGGAGAATCAGGCAATTGATCAAGAGTTCTGTGTATTCATCAGGCCACCATTTGCAATCACAGTAAGCGCCATGATCCAGACAAGGAGGATGTCATGTCGCTTATGTCCAACAATGTTGAAAACAAGGTTGTCGTCATTACCGGTGCCAGCAGCGGAATTGGCGAGGCCACGGCAAAACTTCTGGCCGAAAACGGTGCAAAGGTCGTTCTTGCGGCCCGACGCACGGCAAAGCTTCATTCCATCGTCGCCGAAATCGAGGCCGAAGGCGGCACCGCCACATGTCGCGCGGTTGATGTCACCGATGCCGACGACGTCGAAGCACTGATCTATTTCGCCAAAAACACCTATGGCCGCGTTGATGTGATCTTCAACAATGCCGGTGTCATGCCCCTGTCGCCGCTTGCCGAACTGAAAATTGACGAGTGGAACAAGATGATCGACGTCAATATTCGCGGCGTCCTGAATGGCATTGCCGCCGGTCTGCCATTGTTCAAGGAACAGGGTAGCGGCCACATCATCAATACCGCATCCATTGGCGCACATCTGGTATCGCCGACTGCCGCCGTTTACTGCGCCACGAAATATGCCGTCTGGGCGATTTCCGATGGCCTGCGTCAGGAAAGCCGCGATATCCGCGTCACCACCATTTCGCCGGGCGTTACCGAAACAGAACTTGGCAACGACATTACCGATGACAATGCCAAAGGGTTTCTTGGTGAACTGCGCAAAACCGCACTCAGCCCGATTTCCATTGCATGGTCGGTGCTTTACGCAATCGCCCAGCCCGAAAGCGTCGATGTCAACGAGATCATCGTGCGCCCGACCGCATCGGCATATTGACCCGTAACGCCCAAGGAGGCCCGCATGGCACGTCATATGTTTGCGTCTTCTATCGCCAGTCTTCTGATGCTGTTTTCCAGCACCGCCACCGCACAGGAGGAAACCGTCATGTCCGGAACCACATCGAACGACCCGCATCCCTATGTTGGCATGTGGGTCACGGCTGATGGCAATATCCGTCAGGAATTGCTGGCCAACGGACGTTATGACGAGGCGCGCGGCAATCGCCCGTCTGCCTATCAGGGACGTTATGAAATTTCCGGCAATCATATCGATTACTGGGATGATACCGGCTTTACCGCCGACGGATATTTCGAAGACGGTGTTCTGTATCACGCAGGAATGGTGATGTATCGCCAGCCCATACAATAGCATTCAGGCTTTAAAACCCCGCTGCACCGGTTAACCCCGGCGCAGAACCCGCAAGGAACGGTATCGAATGGATGCCGTTCCTTTTTTCATTTTCATGCGCGAAAACTTTGCCAATAATCAGGTCGCTGTCACGGGCACATTGCCAGTCACGACATTCCGTTCATCAGCCGTGGCAAAGGTAAACAGATCAATCGGTTCGGAAAGTCCGCGAACATCCATCTGCCCGATCTTGCGAAAATCTTCTGCGGTCAGATACTGTGCCGTCGTTGCAGAAATCAGAACGTCGGTTCCCAGTTCCTTGTTCATCACTTCCAATCGGGCCGCCATATTTACCGTATCGCCATGCACGGTATAGTTCTGACGCCCACCCCCGCCGACACTGCCGGCAATCACCGTCCCGGTGCATATCCCGATACGCGTACGAACATGGATCCCGGCGAAATCCCGACTTTGCACAAGATCGGAAATCTCGCGTGCGGCCCGCACGGCACATCTGGCATGGTCGGCATCCTCGACCGGAACATTGAAAGTCGCCAGTACCGCATCGCCCTGAAACTGGGTAATCACACCATGATGACGGGTAATGATCTGTGACACTGCATCGAAATAGGTATTGAGAACCTCGACAATACCTTTTGGACCGATGGTTTCGGTCAGCTTGGTGAAATCGGCCAGATCGGCAAACAGGATGGTTGCCTCACGCTCGACCGGGGCCAGCGATCCGCGTTTGGAAATCAGCACTTCGGCAATGGCGGGCGGCACATATTGTCCGAAAATATCGGAAATGGCGCTACGTTCCTGTTCTGCCTCGATCTGGCGGCGCACCGTATGGCGCGCACGCCACATGACCAGACCAATCAGAATGGCAACAACAACCAGCGAGAGGGCTTCCTGTGCGCGGCTCCAGGCACCGATAAAATCGGGGCTGAAGAAATAGGTCACAAAAGTCTGGGTATCGGGAGATGTGCCGATATCCTGCCAGTCATAGGTCTTATCCATATCGCGGATGGCATAAAGAAACGCACCAAGCCACCCGGCCGCCCCGCACATACCGGCCCATAAAACAAGGCCGGGCGAAAAACTGAACGCCGCAACACCAACAACGATAAAATAGAATGGGAAGATCGGCGTGCGGAAAATCACCGCCTGGGGCAGATCGACATTGTCAAATACCGGTTGGGTCGCAATCAGAAGCGACAGGAACCCGATATCAAGTGCAATGAACAGATACTTGATCCAGTTCCGGTCATAGGATGATCCGATAATCCGGTAATGGATGATGCCAAACCCGGCAAAGACACCAAGCGCAATCAGATATTCAATGGCACGTAACGGGTCACCCGACCGCGACGCCACAAGCCAGACCCCCATCAGGATCAGCGCGACCAGACGCCCCTTGATCGCCAGTCGCAGACCGTTCTGTTCCGCCTGATGGAAAATGGCTGTCTGCCCGGGCTTTCCCATAACGGTTTGCTGCATGAACATGCCTTTCTGCGATGGCGACCTCGCCATTTCAATGATTGCAAGTTTATTTAGGCAGACATCTGGCATACCGCCATGCGAAAAATGCAGATATTACGATCTTGAATTCGCCATGTTTTATCCCGATTACGTCCACACTGTCCGGTATAGTTCCGGACATCTTAAATTAACGGGACCTGATTGATGACGACTTCTGTGGAACGCAGACGATTTCTGAAATCCATGGCCGCTGCCGGGCTGATCCTGCCGGGCATGTCGATGGTCAATGGTGCCTCGGCCGCGAACGAAAAACTTGATCTTGGCGAACCGCAAAGCTTCAGCTTTGACGCCCTGATCAAACGCGCCGAAGCCATGGCAAAATCGCCTTACGAGCCGCCTATCGCCCCCGATCCCGAAATTGTCGGCAAGATCGATTACGACATTCATGGCAAGCTGCATTACAAGCGCGAATTTTCGCCATACGCCGATGGTTCGGGCACCTATCCGCTGACCTTCTTCCATCTGGGCATGTATTTTGCCAAACCGGTGCATATGTATCTGGTGGATGGCGGCAAATCGCGCGAAGTGGTTTATACGCCGGACTATTTCGACATGCCCGAAGACAGCATCGCGCGCAAGCTTTCGGAAAACAGCGGCTTTGCCGGGTTCCGTCTGCATGAAAATGTCGAACGTGATGACTGGAAAACCCAGGACTGGGCAGCGTTTCTTGGCGCGTCCTATTTCCGTGCGATTGGCGATGAAGGCCAATATGGCCTGTCGGCGCGCGGTATTGTCGTCAATACGGCAACGTCCCAGCCCGAAGAATTCCCCGATTTCCGCGAATTTTATATCGAGCCTGCGAAATCGGCCAACGCCCCCGTCACGGTCTATGCCCTGCTCGATGGTCCCAGCATCACGGGCGCCTATCGGTTCTATCTGACGCGCGGCGAAGGTGTGACGATGGATGTCGAAAAACACCTGTTCCTGCGCAAGGATATCGAACGCCTTGGTATCGCCCCGCTGACCAGCATGTTCTGGTATTCCGAACAGAACAAATCGTTCCGCTTTGACTGGCGCCCGGAAGTCCATGACAGTGACGGGCTGGAGCTTTGGACCGGGAACGGCGAACGCATCTGGCGTCAGTTGAACAATCCGGAAATCATCCGCACGTCGGCATTTGGCGATAAAAACCCGCGCGGGTTTGGACTTATGCAACGGGATCGCGAAGTCAGCCATTATCTTGATGGTGTGCGTTATCACCGCCGCCCCAGCCTGTGGGTCGAACCGCTTGGCGCGTGGGAAGACGGTGCCGTGCAGCTTGTCGAAATCCCGACAGATGACGAAATTCACGACAATATAGGCGCTTTCTGGGTGCCGAATGCTCCGGCCAAGGCGGGCAATAGCTATCAGTTCCGTTATCGCCTGTATTGGCAGGCCCATAACCCGTTCCCGATGGACAAGCTTGCCCATGTCACCGCCACCCGTATGGGGCGCGGCGGCAATCCCGGCACGGTCCGTCCGAAGGACGAGTTGAAATTCTCGGTCGAGTTCGAAGGTGAAATCCTTGGAACCCTTGCCTATGGCGAGTTCCCGGAAGTCATTGTTTCAACCTCGCGCGGGGAAATTGTCCGCACCAAGATCGAGCCGATCATGGATACCCGTATCTGGCGTGCGGCGTTTGACCTTAAAGTCGAGGGCACCGAGCCGGTTGATTTACGGATGTATCTGAGACGCGGCGATGCACCGCTTAGCGAAACCTGGATGTATCAGCATCTGCCGGGATTGCGCGGACAGACACGCGAATAAGAACAAAGGCCCGTCATTTTGGCGGGCCTTTTACTTTTTATCTTGGGCCTTAGCGCAGCGACCCAAAGAATTCCTTCAGAAGCTTGCCTGCCTCGACCTCGCCGATCCCGCCGTAAACTTCCGGTCGGTGATGGCAGCTTGTGCTTTCGAATACCCGCGGACCATGATCGATGCCACCGCTTTTAGGGTCATAGGCCCCGAAATATACCCGCCGCAGACGGGCAAACGAAATGGCGGCGGCACACATCGGGCAGGGTTCAAGCGTGACATACAGATCGCAATTGGGCAGACGCGGTTCGCCCTTGGCCCCGGCAGCGGCCCGGATCACAAGGATTTCGGCATGGGCCGTCGGATCATTGAGTTCCTCGGTCAGGTTGCCGGCACGCGCCAGCACCTCGCCACTATCGGCATCGACAAGAACCGCGCCAACGGGCACTTCACCACGCCTTGCGGCGGCGCGCGCTTCTTCCAGCGCCATATCCATATAGCTGTCTGCGCTCATGATTTGCTTTCCATCCCGGAATAATGAGTTGGCCGCAGCATCATCATACACGGCCCATCGCACTGTCTGTTGACTGTTTTTCTTGAGTTTTAAGGATATGAGATTGCAATCTGTGCAAGGATCGGTCAAGCGGTGATAAGATCATGGCCGATTGCACATATGCGTGAATTGCCGTTGCCCTTCTAACGCACCGGGGTTAGTTTCCGGCCAAATTCATGGCATCGCACATATGCAAAGCAACCATCAGCCACCACCAACGGGATTTGACAGAACATGAGTGCCAGAAAACCGATCATCGGCATTACCCTTGATTCCGAGGAACCCGGTGGCTATTCCAAATTTCCTTGGTATGCGCTGCGTGAAAACTATGCCGGTGCGGTCACGGCGGCGGGTGGCATTCCCATGCCCCTGCCCCACGAGGTGGAACTGGTTCCCGATCTGCTCGATCTGATTGACGGGCTTGTGGTCACCGGCGGTGCGTTTGATGTCGATCCCAGTCTGTTTGGTGCCGAAGAACGCCATGACACGGTGATCACCAAAGACCGCCGCACCAAGTTTGAATGGGCGATGGCCGAAGGTGCGCTGAAACGCAACATGCCGGTTCTGGGCATTTGCGGCGGGCAGCAATTGTTGAACGTGATCCTTGGCGGGTCATTGATCCAGCATATCCCAGACAGTGTTGAAAACTGTCTGGCGCATGAACAGCCCAACCCGCGCAACGAGCCGGGGCATGATGTGACCGTCGAAGCCGATACCCTGCTTTCGCGCATTGTTGGCGATGTCAAAAGCCTGTCGGTCAATTCCGCGCATCATCAGGCCGTTGATAAGGTTGGCCCGGATGTGATCATCAATTCCGTCGCCCCGGATGGCGTGATCGAGGGGATTGAACATCCGGGATATCGTTATTGTCTTGGGGTGCAGTGGCATCCCGAATTTCATATCAGTTCGGGCGATGCGAAAATCTTCGACGCCCTGATTTCCGAGGCCCGCAAATGAGCGACCAGACCCCGAACCCGACCGAAGATACCGAAGAAAGCAAACCCGAACGCATTGCCAAACGCATTGCCCGTTCCGGCGTTTGTTCGCGTCGTGATGCCGAACGCATGATCGAGGAAGGTCTGGTGAAGCTGAACGGCAAGGTGCTTGACAGCCCGGCCGTGACCGTCACCGACGAAGACGAAATTTACGTCAATGGCAAACCCTTGCCGCAAAAGGAAAAGCCGCGTCTGTGGCGTCTGTTTAAAAAACGCGGGCTGGTCACCAGCCACCGCGACGAGCAGGGCCGCGATACGGTTTTCGAACATCTGCCAAGCTATATGCCGCGCGTGATTTCGGTCGGGCGTCTTGATCTGAATTCCGAAGGTCTTTTGCTGCTGACCAATGACGGCGAGCTTGCCCGTTATCTTGAACTGCCCGCCACCGGCTGGGCACGCCGGTATCGTGTGCGCGTTCACGGCCGGATTGACGAGGCAAAACTCAAACAGCTTGAAGACGGTGTTACGGTTGACGGCATCAATTACGGTTCGATCCAGGCCGAGGTTGACGTTCAGAAAGACAGCAATGCCTGGATGACCGTGACCCTTCGCGAAGGCAAAAACCGTGAAATCCGCCGCGTGATGGAACATCTTGGCTGGCCGGTGACGCGCCTGATGCGTGTATCCTATGGCCCGTTCCAGTTGGGCAATCTGGCACCTGGCGATTGCGAAGAAATCACCGGCAAGGTGATGAAAGAACAGCTGGCCGCGTTCTTCAAGGGTGATTACAGCAAGGTTTCCGAAAAGAAATCGGTCGCGCGCGGTGGTACCGGCCGTCCCAAGGCACCGCGCACCGTGTTTGGCAAACCCGCCGCCCCCCGCCGCCGCCAGCAGGGCAGCAACCCAAACACCGTCACCGATGACACCCGGACCGAGAACAGCTTTGAAAACCGGACACGTCCGGGTAATCGCGCCAAACCGGCCGTCGCACGCGGAGAAGTATCGCGTAGCGGCCCTGCGCGGGAAAACCGCGAAGATCGCAATGACCGCAATGATCGTAATGATCGCGGCGCTCGAAACGACCGGGATAATCGTTTTGATGATCGCGACAATACAAACCGCCCAGCCAACAAAGGCCGCGGGCGTTATGCGCCCGGTGGCAAAGCCGGTGGTGAACGTAACAACGATGGCGGCAAATCGTTTGGTGGGGGTCGCGGCAAGCCGTCTGGCAATACCGGTGGCAACAACCGCGGCAGCATTGCCGATGGCAAACCAGGCAACCGCCCGGCGGGACGCAGCGGATCGAAACCGGCGGGCAATCGTCCGCGCGGCAAAAAGGGTTAAGGCAGAATGCGGATTGTTGGCGGAAGTCTTCGCGGGCGGCTTTTGACCGCCCCCACCGGGCGCGATACACGCCCGACACTGGATCGCGTTCGCGAAGCCCTGTTTAACATCCTGACACATGCATCGCGCTGGTACGAGGACGACCAGAACCCGCTTTATGACGGACTTATTCTGGATGCCTATGCCGGTTCCGGGGCGCTCGGCCTTGAAGCCATTTCACGCGGTGCGCAAAAGGCGGTTTTCTTTGACCTTGATCGCGGTGCACTGGCCGCCATCGAACAAAATATCGCCGATCTGAAACTGGGTGATAAAACCCGCGTTCAACGTGCCGACGCGACCAAACCGCCACGCGCGCCCGAACCGGCCAGCATGGTGTTTCTTGATCCGCCCTATCAGAAGGATTTGCTTGGTCCCAGTATTACGGGACTGGCAAATGCCGGTTGGATCAATGATGAAACGCTGATCATTGCCGAACGCGATCCGCGCGAACCGGCACCGGAAGTCGACGGCCTTGAAACCCTTGATAGCCGCAAATATGGCCGCTGCCAGATCGATATCTATCGCCTTGGCGCTGCGTCCTGAACCTTTATTGATTTCCCGGCTGTGTTATGGTGGGCTGCCTTTCGAAATGTCAGGCGATGTTGAGCGATGAAGTTACTGCCCCCGACAGCACCCGATCCTGAATTTGGTCGCCGCCTGCGCCAATGGCGCCGCGAAAGCGAGATCAAACAGGCACGCCTTGCCGATATTGTCGGCGTGACACAGGCAACCGTATCGCGCTGGGAAAAGGGTTTGCAAACGCCCGCCCCGCTTCAGATCGACCTTTTGCATCAGATGATGACGCGCAACCGCAATTTCCGATTGGATCAGGCGATCAAACGGCTGGTGATCCATTCGCGGCAACGTGTTCATCTGATCGAGGATCGCAGCCATCGTTTGCTGTGCGCATCAGGACCGCGCGAAAAGGAATGGCAACGGGATTCTGGTGATCTTCTTGGCACATCCCTTTGGCGCTTTGCCACGCCGGAAATCGCACAGGCGGAAAAACGCCTGCATGACATGGGCTGGCACGAAGATCAGGCCGATCACCTGAGTTTCGCAACATCCGGGCGCAACGGCCCGCCGATGCCGATTGTCGATAAATTCATCCTGTGGGAACGTTTTTTCCTGTCCGATGGTACCGCCGTTCGTCTGACGACCGGCTTTGACCACCCACCTGCATAGCCGTTTCGCGCATATTTCATACGTGGATCGTTGCAACGGGTTTCAGCTAAAAGAAATCCGTTCTTCTGGTTTGCCCCGACCAGACAGTTTGCTGACGTAACGGATTGCCCCCTCATGCCACCGATTTTTGCAATTTTTGTTCTGTATGGCCTTGGATTGACTGCCTCGATGCAGGTTGGTCTGGTGGGGCCGATTGCCCCCGATCTTCGTGCCGGTTTTGATCTGAGCCAGGCGCAGTTCGGTCTTGTCGCATCGCTGATCACGGCGGCAGGGGCCCTTTTTGCGATTCCCGCAGGCGTCTGGGCCGCACAGGCCGGGTTACGCCGTTCGCTGTTTCTGGGCGGCATCATGATGATCATCGGGGCAGCAATCTTTGCAACAGCATCAAACACCGGAATGCTTTATGTCGGGCGCCTTGTCACCAGTATCGGATATCTTCTGATTGTGGTGGGCGCGCCAAGCTGGATGGCCAATCTGGGCAATCCGAAAACCGTCGCCATGGCCATGAGCATCTGGGGCACCTTTATCCCGGTCGGCATTGCCATGGGGAACTGGACCAGTGCCGCGATTGTCGCATGGCTTGACTGGCGCATGGCGGTTGTTGCCTGCACCGTCCCGGTTGCCGTTCTTCTGCCTGCCCTGATGTTGCTGACCAAACCGCGCGACCAGCATTTCAACCGGTCCCTGACATCGGGTATTTCCGGCGTCCTGAAATCCCGTCCGGCGATGCAGGTTGCGCTGACATTCGCGGCCTTTGCCGGGGCAACGTCCGCCGCCCTTGCGTTCATGCCCGCCATGATGGCCGATAATCTTTCAATCAGCATTCCTGTGGCTGCCGCCATCATCGGCACCACCGCGATTGCCGGAAACATTATCGGAAGCGTCGGTGCCGGGATGTTTCTGGGCCGCGATGTCCCGGGCCGCCGGATCCTTGCCATCGGCCTTCCGGTGATGGCAGCCGCCATCTTCGCCCTGTTTGTCAGTCAGAACATCGTGATCAGCGTCTTGGCATTAATCCTGTTCAATATCGGGCAGGGATCGGTTGCCGGTACATGTTTTGCCCTTTTGCCGCGCATTGCCGGTCGCGATCTTTCGATGCCCGCCCTTCAGGGGATGCTGGCCCAGTTTGCCGAGATTTTCGTTGTGATTGTTCCACCGGTCGCCGGTGCGATGATCGACTGGGCAAGCTGGAAGGGGGCGGCATTTCTGCTGGCCGGATTTTACCTTGCGGGATTTGTCATTTCGCTTCGATACCGCGCGGTCCGCATTGTAGCCACGGATTAGTCCGACTATACAATGCGCTGTCTTGACCTATCCCGCAAAGCAGGCGACCCTCTTTGCCTGACAAAAGCAGAGGGCAAATAACGCCCGGCGCAAGGGAAACGGAATGACCTGGATTAAAGCCACCTTTATCGGCATGATATTGCTTGGCATTCTTGTGATTTCCGCGTTCTTTATCTGGCTGGCACCGGTCGGCGCGGGCTATACGGCCAAAATCATGTGTTCGGCCATTTTTGTGAATGGCCTGCCATCGAACCGGGCACTTGAAGAAGATGTTCTGGCCGACAACAATCCTGCTTTGTCGCTGATTACCGCCAATGTCGATTTGCGTCATCAGACGGTCAGCGCGCATGCATTCGGTTTTCGCAAACGGATTGCTGTTTATCGGCCCAATCTGGGCTGCACACTTTCCGATGATCCGGCACGCATAGAACAGCTTCGCACGACAAGCCCGTTACTTCGCCCGATCCCGGCCCAGCCGCTTCGAACGGCATCCGTGCCCGGCAATATCGACCGGCGCGCCTTTAGCACCATTCTTGCAGACGCCATGGACGAACCCGGCACCAATGCCTCGCGGCGCAGCCGGGCTATTGTTGTTTTGCACCGGGGCAAGGTCATTGCCGAACGTTATGCGCCGGGCATCACCGCCAGCACCCCCCTGCCCGGCTGGTCAATGACCAAAAGCGTCTTCAATGCCCTGCTTGGCCGCATGCAGCAGGAACATATGCTCCCCGGCGTTGACGGCCCGGTCCTGATCAATGAATGGCAATCACAGCTTAACGATCCGCGTTCGGTTATCACCTATGACCAATTGCTGCATATGAGCAGCGGGCTGGCATTTGATGAAAGCTACTGGAACCCGTTATCGGACGTGGTTCAGATGCTGTTTGTCGAACCGGCAGCCGCCGGATTTGCTGTTGCCCGCCCGCTTGAACATCGTCCAGGCACCGTCTTTGCCTATAATTCCGGGGCGACAAACATTCTGTCGGCTGCGATGCGCAATATCAGTGGCTCGTCCCAAAGCTATCAGCGTATTCCGTTTGATTTGCTGTTCCGGCCGCTTGGCATTGGCAATGCCGTCATTGAAACAGATCAGGACGGTTATTTCATCGGGTCGAGCTTCATGCATGCCACCGCGCGCGATTGGGCCAAGATTGGCCAATTGTTCCTGCAGGATGGCATCTGGAACGATGAACGCCTGCTGCCGGCAGGTTGGGTCGATTATTCCATCACCCCGGCACCAGCGGCCCCAAACGGCATCTATGGCGCACATTGGTGGCTTGAACTTCCGGGGGCACGCGACAGCGATGGAAATCTGCGTGACGATGGGCCGCCTGTTCCCGATGACGCGTTCTTTGCCCTTGGTCATGACGGACAATCGATCAGCATCATTCCATCAAAGGAACTGGTGATCGTGCGTCTGGGACTGACGCGCGACAGAGATGCCTTTGATCTGCGTCGCTTTGTCGGATCGATTGCGGCCCTGTTTCCCGATATTGTCGCCCGCAACGGGGATACGACCGTAGAAGTCGAAAGTGCCCGTCAGGTCGCGGAATAAGGGATCCATGGATCTAAATTTCGGATCAGGTGATTGCCTCCGCCAAACCCAGAACACCCATCACTGCCCCGCCGGCACCCCCGGCAAGAACAAGCGCCCAGACCGGCATTACGCGCCATTGCAAAACGACGAACGCAAGGGCCACAATAACCACGTCCTTTACGTCATGGATGGTTCCGGTCCAGATCGGGTCATATAAAACCGATGCCAGCAAACCGACAACCGCCGCATTGATCCCGGCCAGTCCGGCGCGCATTTTGGGTATATGCCGCACGCGATCCCAGAACGGCAATAACCCGATCACCAGAAGAAACGCGGGCAGGAAAATCGCGATCAGGGCCACAGAAGCGCCCCAAATCCCCCCGGTCCCATTTTGCAACACAGCCCCCAAATAGGCCGCAAACGTAAAGATCGGCCCCGGCACGGCTTGGGTTGCACCGTAACCGGCAAGAAACACATCCAGATCGACCCATCCGGGGGCAACCACGGCTTCCTGCAACAGCGGCAGCACCACATGCCCGCCGCCGAAAACCAGTGCGCCGCTGCGATAAAACCCGTCAAACACCGCAAGCCAGGGCGATGGGACAATATTGGCCAATAAAGGCAACCCGATCAGCAACAGAGCAAACAGGCCCAAGGCACATATGGCCCCCTTCGGCGATAGGCCTGCACCAAGGCTTCCCTCTACCTTTCCATGATCACCGCGCAGAAACACAAAACCGGCGATGGCGCCGCCAATGATCACGATTGCCTGCATGCCAACACTGTTGATCGCAATCATCAACGCCGCCGCAATCAGCGCCAGTATGGCGCGCGGGACATCGGGGCATAAGCTGCGTGCCATCCCGACAAGCGCATGCGCCACCACACCAACCGCAACCAGCTTAAGCCCCCAGATCACCGGCCCGGTCGCCGCCAGATCAGCCGCCGAAAGGCCAAGCCCGAGTACGGCCAGAACGATTGCCGATGGCATGGTAAAACCGAGCCATGCCACAAAGGCACCGGCAAGCCCGCCCAGCGACATGCCGATCCCCATGCCGACCTGCGAACTGGCCGGACCGGGCGCGAATTGGCAAAGTGCAACCAGATCGCCATAGGTTGCATCCGAAAGCCACCTGCGGCGCAGAACGAATTCGTCGCGGAAATAGCCGATATGGGCGACCGGCCCGCCAAAGCTGGTTAACCCCAGACGCAGAAAAATCAGGAAAATCTGCCAAAGGCGTAAATCGGGCTTGGCCATGTTTTGGTCGGTCATGCTTTCCCCGTGCTCAGATCACTGCGGTCCCGATGGAACCAAGCGCGAAGGATAATGGATGCAATCGCAGGGCCAAAGCCCAAAGCAGCCGATTTTGCCGACTTCATCAAACCATCACAAAACGCCCGACCAAGACATTGAAAAACATACCATTCTTTCCACACCGAGCTTTGAATGGGAACTTTTTCCGGCTTTTTTGGAAAAAGTTCTTGATTTGTTCTT
>NZ_AUNC01000031.1:0-23805 GCF_000714555.1 Thalassospira permensis NBRC 106175
AGCTTTCCAAATATTTCGATGCCAGATTGCAGTGCAGGGCCGGTTACTTAAAGAAACCGTTCGGTCAGATCGGCTTACTTTTGCATCGGCGCGTAAGAAAGGTTCTGTTTGCGGGCTTGTTCATCGCTACACAGAAGTTTTGCCTTATCCGTGACGAGCTCCTCATAGCGGGGGTCCAGGGTGCCGACATAGTGCCCATTGGCCGCTGTGGCGAAAAGACAGCGTCCGCTTTCACCATCAAGCCGTTTGCCTGATCTCCATTCGGATGGCGGGATCATATCGCCGCCCTGAATGCCGATCCCTGCATTATCGGCTTCTTTCGAAAGACCGTCATATCGGTGGGAATATCCTTCGATCGGAAGGGCCTCGCCGTCACTGACCATCGCTGCGGCCACATCGCGTTCGCCAATGCCGCATTCGACAATCGGGAAATCGTCACCTTTGTCGGAATGTTGCTGATCACCGGGCCAGCAGCGCACGGTGAAGGGGGCCATGGCGAAATATTTGCGAAGCTGCATGGCCGATGACATGCCGCAATCCCATAAACTACCGTTATGCAGGCATTGCTGTCCAAGTTCCGGTGCATCGATCCCGGCAATATCGGCGACGACGCCATCAATCATGATTGTATCACCGTCAATGACCAGAACATCGCGTCCTTCTGCCTCCAGCGCCATTTGATCGCTTTTTTGCTTGTCACCCCCGGCCGCTTGAACCGGTTTGTCCTGCAAATAGACGGCAAGTAAAAAAGCAACAGGAATGGCAAGCAGGATAATCAGGCGGAAAAAGCGGTTCAAAGTGACCTCGATGGTTTGGTGATTGGACAGAGGCGATGCAATCGAGATACAGAATGGCATGAATGGCTTTGATAAGGACAGCCGAAAACAACGGCAAAATAATGACCCGCAATATCGGGAAATTTGCGGCTCTGATTCCTTCTGTGAAGGTGCATCTGCGATAACAGGATGCAATCGCTGTCGTTTGGCTGTAAAAGCGGATTTCCCGAGTTAGGCACGGACACTGTTCTTGTTTCGACTGCAACCCATCTTTTTCGTCGTAGGTATCATGGTCATCATCATCGGTGTGTCGATGATGATCCCGGCTGCGGTCGATTTGTATTACGGTAACCCGGATTGGAAAATCTTCGCGCAGGCGTCGATGACCAGTATCGGGCTTGGTGGTATGGCTTGTCTTGCCTGCCGGTCTGAAATGGGCCCGCGTGTGACAGCCCGGCAGGGATATGTCCTGACAGTTTTTTCATGGGTCGCGATCAGTCTGACCGGGGCATTGCCCCTTTGGTTTTCATCTCTTGATATCAGTTTCTGCGATGCGGTCTTCGAGACTGTTTCGGGGCTGACGACAACCGGATCGACAATTTTGTCCGGGTTGGATGATATGCCGCCCGGGTTGTTGCTTTGGCGGTCGATTCTGCAGTGGCTGGGCGGCATCGGGATTATTGTTACAGCGCTTGCATTGTTGCCTATGATGCGGGTTGGCGGAATGCAGCTCTTTCAAATGGAAAGTTCGGACCGTTCGGAAAAGCTGAGTCCGCGCATTCGTGACATGTGCCTGCAAATCGTGATGATTTATGTCGGCCTTAGCATCATCTGCATGGTGTTGTACCGGATTTTTGGCATGACCTGGTTTGATGCGATCAATCATGGCATGTCGACTTTGGCGACTGGCGGTTATTCAACATCCGATCTCTCATTTGCCAAATTCGATTCCAGTTTGGCGCTGCACTGGGTCGGCATCATTTTCATGTTTGCTGGTGCCCTGCCTTTTACGGCCTATGCCGTTCTGATTCGCAAACGCGATATCAGCGCGATAATAAGTAATCAGCAAATAAGGCTTTTTCTGCTTGTCATTGCCGTTTTCACCGGGCTTTTGACACTGAGGCTGATGCATATTTCTGATGACGGCTTTTTCAGGTCACTGACCATGGCTGCGTTTAACCTTGTTTCGGTGATCACGACAACTGGTTACGCGTCGGGCGACTATCTGCAATGGGGACCAGCGGCGATCATGCTGTTCTTCTTTGCGACATTTATTGGCGGGTGTTCCGGCTCTACGGCCGGCGGATTCAAGATGTTCCGGCTTTATGTCGTGTTCACCGGACTTAAAGCCCATTTCATGCGGCTTCGCAGTCCTTCGGCAGTAATAGTAAGCCGGATCGATAAACATGAAATCACTTCTGACATCTATAATGCGGTAACGGTCTACGTCTTCCTGCTAACGATCAGCTATATCGCGATCAGTGTCGCATTGGCTTTTACCGGGCTTGATCTGGTGACCTCGATGAGTGCTGCGGCGACGTCACTTGCCAACGTTGGTCCGGGCCTTGGCCCGATTGTCGGTCCGGCAGGGAACTTCCAGTCATTGCCTGATGCGGCAAAATGGATTCTTGATATCGCGATGGTGCTTGGGCGGCTGGAATTTGAAACATTTCTTGTGCTTTTGATGCCAGCCTTCTGGCGGGACTGATTTCGGTCATTAGTGACGAATGCCCGCAGCATTGCCGTGGTTTTGCCCGATACGGGCAGTCGTTTTCATCTGAACAAATTAACGAAGGACACGCAAATGGCAAAATGGAACATTCCCGGTCGTAAACTCGTTCTTGGCTTGTCGGTTTTGATGGTGGCCGGGGCGCTCGGTGCCTGTTCGCCAGAGGTTGGCAGCAAGGAGTGGTGCGAGGACATGAAAGCAAAGCCAAAAGGCGACTGGACGGCCAACGAGGCAACAGACTTCGCCAAGCATTGCGTTTTCTGATCTTCGATTACCTGTTGCATGGGGGGCTTTGGCCCGACACCCTCTAATGATGCCCTTTGGCTGCCGCATGTCGGGAAAAACGCCAAAGGGCAGAATTTTGCGTAAAACCCGAATAAAAATGAATGGAACAACTCGTTTAGAGTGGCGTTTGAGTTTCAAGATTGCCGTGTATGCGTGCGATGCAGCAAGCTGCATTTGCCAACGCACGAGAAATCCCTATAATGCGCGGCCCGCGAGCAATCGCGTAAGTCGAGAATGACAACAATTTTTATACGAGGTTAGACAATTATTATGAGTGCCGAAAATCTCCATGTCGGTGTGATCGGCGCAACCGGTGCGGTTGGCGTCGAGCTGATCAATGTTATGTTTGATCGCAACTTCCCTGTGGGTGAACTCACCCTGTTCGCATCCGAGCGTTCTGCAGGCAAGACCGTGGAGACTAAGTACGGTACTAAGACCATCGCACTGTTTTCGGTTGAAGAAGCCAAGCAGTGTGACATTGTCTTCCTTGCAGTTTCCGGTGATTTCGCCAAGGAATTCGCCCCGCAGATTGCCGAGGGCGCGCTGGTGATCGACAACTCTTCGGCGTTCCGTCTGAATGACGATGTGCCGTTGATCGTGCCGGAAATCAATGGTGATCTTGCCAAGACTGCCAAGCTTGTTGCCAATCCGAACTGCACCACTGCGATTGCAGCCGTGGCTCTTTGGCCGCTGCACAAGGCATTTGGTCTGAAAAAGGTGTTTGTATCCACCTATCAGGCGGCGTCTGGTGCGGGGCAGCCGGGCATGAACGAACTGCGTGAAGGTTTGGCCGCAGGTCTTGAAGGCAGGCCGGTCCCGGCCGAGGTGTTTGCTCATCCGCTGGCTTTCAACGTTATCCCGCATATCGATAGCTTCCAGGAAAATGGCTATACCCGCGAAGAGATGAAGGTTACGTGGGAAACCCGCAAAATCTTTGGTACGCCGAACCTGCCAGTATCGTGCACGGCTGTGCGTATTCCGACCGAGCGTACCCATTCGGAGTCCATCGTGATCGAAACCGAAAAGGCTGTGACCCCGGCGGCCGCGCGTGAGGCACTGGCGAATGCCAAGGGCGTTAAACTGGTCGATGATCCGGCAAACAATGTCTATCCGATGCCGATCAACGCGACCAAGCAGTATGACGTCGAAGTCGGTCGTATCCGGTCAAACCTGATCTTTGGTGATCATGGTCTGGAACTGTTTGTTGCCGGTGACCAGTTGCTTAAAGGTGCCGCGTTGAACGCAGTCCAGATCGCTGAAGCCTATATCGCGGATTAAGCGATATAACGGATGCTAAATGAAAACGGCCCCGATTTCGGGGGCCGTTTTTGTTTGTGAAATCACCATATTCAGGCAACAGAGATGTGATCCCGTCCGGTATTTTTGGCGGTATAAAGCGCATTATCAACACGTGTGATTAGCGTTTCAAACTCCTCGCCATCACGATATTCCGTGATGCCGGCGCTGACTGTGACCAGAATGTTATCCCGTCCGAAACGTATCGGGTGTTCGCGAATGGCATCAGCAATTTCGCGTGCCTTGGTCATGGCTTCCTGCCGGTTGAGTCCAGGCAGAAGAAGAACAAATTCATCACCACCCCAACGGCATAGCGTATCTGATTCCCGCGAATGATGGCGAATGGTGGTGGCAACTTCCTTAAGCGTTGCATCACCTCCCGGATGGCCGAACGTATCGTTGACCTCTTTGAATTCATCAAGATCAATACAGACGATGCCAAGCGGTTCTGCCCGGCGTTTGCAGGATTTGGCCACACCTTCAAATACCAGATCAAAAACCTGTCGATTGCACGCACCGGTCAGCTTATCGCGCGATGCCAGTTCTTCCAGGCGGTTCTGATAATTGCGGATCGTCAGATATGCGGCAATGCTGACAATTGCCGTGATCAGAAGGGATATGGCGATATTGATCAGGAAGGTGGTTTCAATCTGCTGATCACCGATATGCTCCTTTTGTTCAACCAGCAATAACCAACCGAATTCGGGAACAAGGCGACTGTTGACGAAATAGGTTTCACCGTGGTCCTCGTAGGTGATCGAAGAGCCCGGAGACGTCAGAATCTGCGTCGCATGAATACGAATGCCATCGCGATCATGCAATGTTTCGGACGTGCCAAAGCCACTGCCGTGCAGGGTGATGCGGCCTTCCTGATCAACAAAGTAAATCGTCCGGCCATACCGTTTCTGATAGGTTTCTATCAGGCGGGTCACAGAGTTGACGGATAGGCCAACACCGGTAATGCCGATGACATTGCCATCATAATCGCGCACCTGATAATTGACGAAAACGGCCAGGCGCGACCGGTCTGCGGTATCGTGATCAACATTGATTTCATAAGGTTTTTGATTGTCGCGGGCCTGAAAATACCAGAAATCAGCCGGATCATCTCTGGATACCTGCTTGATCATGCCGGTCGGGTGATAATAGTTCCGGGTTTTATCCGAGATGAAATAAGCTGTGACCGTGTCATAGCGCATCTGGATTTCGCTGAGATAGCGAATGATTTGTTCGGGATCATTTTCCCCGCCAAGCGTCCAGTCGCGGACAAAGGTGTCCTGCGCCATCAGTGACGAAATAAAGATCGGTTGCAACAGGTCGCGCTGGATTTCCGAATAGATGTTGTCACTGGTGAGTGGCAGGGTGCTCTCGGAAATCTGCTGTTCCAGCGATTGTCGTGCGACATAGAAGCTGACAAAACTCGTGGTCAGAAATCCGACAACGAGCAAAATGCATAAGACGACGGCGAAATAGATTTTCTTTCCCGGCACGGAAAGCCCCCAAGGTAGTTTCAGGGCAACGATATTCGTTGCAAGTTATTGTTATTTTGGGAATTTTATTTTCCCAAGTATAATTTATTCGATAATTTTCATGTTTTCTATCGGCCATTTCGCCGAATTAACGAATTACTTTCATAGGTAGTAAATTATATCAAAAAATAAACCGCCAGTCATTAAAGCTGGCGGTTTGATGAGAGATTGTGGTTTCGCGTCTGTGTTTTATCGACGGAAGACGACGGTCTTGCTGCCATTGCGGAAAACACGATGTTCGCAATGCATCTGAATTGCGCGCGAGAAGACGACGGATTCAATATCGCGCCCGATTTCAACCATGTCTTCGGCCGTCATCGTATGATCGACATGTTCGATGGCCTGATGGATGATCGGTCCTTCATCAAGGTCGGCTGTGACATAGTGCGCAGTTGCCCCGATCAGTTTCACGCCCCGCGAATGCGCCTGATGATAAGGTTTGGCACCCTTGAAGCTGGGCAGGAAGGAGTGATGAATATTGATGCAGCGACCTTCAAGTTCGCGGCACAGATCGGTTGAAAGAACCTGCATATAGCGCGCCAAACCAACCAGATCGGCATCGTGTTCGTCGACGATATCAAGCAGTTTGGCTTCCTGGGTTGCTTTGGTTTCTTTGGTCACCGGGAGGTGATAGTAAGGAATTCCGTACCATTCGACGATTCCACGCATGTCTTCGTGGTTTGAAACAATGGCCGGGATTTCGATATGCACATTGTTTGAGGCAACCCGGTGCAGCAGATCGTTCAGGCAGTGGCCAAACTTTGACACCATCAGCAACACTTTTGGCTTCCGATGGAAATCGTGAAGTTCCCACTGCATCGTGAATTTTTCTGCGATGGTGGCGAATTTATCGGCAAATTCGGCCTTTGTGCGTAGGGCACGACCGGCATCGAATTTCACGCGCATGAAAAAGCGATTGCTCTGCGGGTCGCCGAATTGCTCCAGCTTGTTGACGAACGCGCCTTCTTCGGCAAGGAAGCTGGTGACACCGGCGACGATCCCGAACGTATCCGGGCAGGTGATCGTCAGGATGAAGGTTTTGGCGAGTTCGGACATTTCCGCTTTGTCTTTCGGTTTATGAATTTTGACCTGCATGCGATATACCGGCGTTGGCAGGCCGTGCCAACCCGGAATTGGCGTTAAACAAGCTCTGCCAACGCTGATAGACCTAATACGCATAGCTCTATGATTGAAGGCATGAAATTACGATCAAGCAAGGAGCCACACGTTTAAAAGCTGGACATTGGCAGGGCATGTGCGAAGAATTCCGCTTCGTTTGCTGGAAGATGATGCAAACGAACCGGTTTTTCGGTTATGCAGTGCAGCTTGTCGGGATAATCGCGAAGACATGTCATGCCCGGTTCAATGGGAACGGGCGTAAAACATGGTACGGGGCTTTTCATTGATCGATTTTCGTCCAATCCTTTTCATTATCGGCATTTTGCTGTGCACCCTGTCGATCGGGATGTTCATCCCTGCCTTGGTTGATATGTATTACGGGCAACGGGATTGGTTGGTGTTTTCAGCCGCGTCGGCCGTATCGCTGTTCATCGGCGGTGCGCTAGTGATGATGAACCGGACCGAGAATCTCAAAATCACATCGCGACAGGCTTTTATCCTGACCACAACAAGCTGGCTTGTTCTGACTGCCGTATCCGCATTGCCGTTTGCATTTTCCGACCTTGATATGAGCTACACGGACGCGTTCTTTGAAGCGATGTCGGGGATTTCGACGACCGGTTCGACCGTGATCGTCGGACTTGATACTGCCCCACCGGGCATTTTGCTATGGCGCGCACTTTTGCAGTGGCTTGGTGGGATCGGGATCATTGTGATGGCAATTGCCGTCATGCCGATGCTGCGTGTTGGCGGTATGCAGCTTTTCCGGATGGAAAACTCTGACAAGTCCGATAAGGCTTTTCCGCGTGCAACCCAGATCGCCATTGGTATCGCCAGTTTGTATCTGGGCTTTACCATAATTTGGGCGTTTCTTTTGTGGTGGGCGGGTATGCCCGGATTTGATTCGATTGCCCATGCGATGACGACGATTGCGACCGGTGGCTTTTCGACCAAGGACGCATCGGTCGGGCATTTTGATAATGCCGCAGTTGATGTGATCATCACATTGGGTATGGCAACGGGCGCATTGCCCTTTATCCTTTATCTTCAAATGCTGCGTGGCAGGACCTTGGCGCTTTTTATGGATGGTCAGGTTCGCTGGTTCGTTGCGATTGCCAGTTCGATCATTCTGGGTCTGACCATCTGGCATTCGCAAACAAACGATGTCGCCTTCCTGAATGCGCTTCGATACACGTCGTTTAATATCATTTCCGTGATGACGGGGACTGGCTACGCCACAACCGATTACGGCCTTTGGGGACCATTTGCCGTTACGGTATTCTTTTTTGTAATGTTTATCGGCGGCTGTGCCGGCTCAACGACCTGCGGGGTCAAGATATTCCGCCTGCAGGTGCTTTACGAAATCGCCAAGGTTCAGCTTTCTCATATGCTGCGGCCTCATGGTGTTTTCATCGCTTATTATAACCGGAAACCGCTTTCCGAAGACGTTACGGAATCGGTGCTCAGCTTTTTCTTCCTGTTCGTCTTCTGCTTTGTGGTTCTGGCGGCGGCTCTTGGCGCAATGGGTCTTGATTTCATTACGGCGGTTTCAAGTGCCGGTACAGCGATTGCCAATGTCGGTCCCGGACTTGGTCCGATTGTCGGTCCGTCCGGTAACTTCGCAACCCTGCCAGACGGGGCAAAGTGGTTGATGTCGATCGGTATGCTGATTGGCCGGTTGGAGGTCTTCACCGTTCTGGTGCTGCTGTTCCCGGCTTTCTGGCGCGACTGATTTTACTCTTCCAGCCTGCCATGATACCCCGCCTTTGTGCGGGGTTTTCTTTTTCTTTCTAAGTTGATTGTCACCGAAACCCGTTGCGATTTGATTGATTGACAGATTGGGTCATTTGTCCTAAATCTCAAATAGGGCAATTGTCCTAGTCGAGTTTCAAGCACCCATCATTCAGGTTGAACAGACATGATCGTGGAACAGGGCACGCGCGAACGGATTGTCGAAGCTGCGGATCAGCTGTTTTATCAACAGGGGTTCGAGCCGACCTCCTTTGCAGATATCGCAGCCGAGGTCGGCATATCGCGTGGCAATTTCTATTATCACTTCAAAACCAAGGACGAGATTCTTGATGCCGTGATCAATCGGCGCCTGACCAATACCGAACAGATGCTTGATCACTGGGAAGCCACCGGAGAAGACCCGGTCGCCCGCATTCGAAGTTTCATTCATATTCTGATCGTGAACGGGGAAAAAATCCGACGCTACGGATGCCCGGTCGGAACACTTTCTGCCGAACTGGCAAAGCTCAATCATGCTGCGCAAAGTGACGCGGCGGGACTTTTTACCCTTTTCCGCGTCTGGCTAGGTCGGCAGTTCACACGACTTGGCTTTGCCGAACGATCGGACGGTATGGCGATGCATTTGCTTGCGCGCAGTCAGGGTGTAGCGGCGCTTGCCAATGCGTTTGGTGATGAAAAATTCGTCCAGTACGAAGTCGATCAGATGTGTGACTGGCTGTATGGACAGATGCGGTCGCTTCGTACCCGGAACAACCATGCAGCAACCAAATGATCAGGGATAATAACGATGTTCACCATTTTACTGACGTTTTCGGAGAATCGAGCGAAGGCATCGCAGTTTATGGAGGGCCATAAACAATGGATCAGCCAGGGGTTTGATGAGGGCGTGTTTCTGGTGGTCGGCAATCTCCAACCCAGTCGGGGAGGGGGAATTCTTGCGCACAATACGACCATGGAAGAGTTAACGGAACGTCTGAATGCCGACCCGTTTGTTATCGAAAAAATCGTCGAGGCCGAAATCATTGAAATCACCCCGGCCAGAATGGATGAACGTTTGGAATTCCTGAAGGCGTGATATCTCCGGGACTAAGAAAAGAGGGGGCAGTATGGGAACCACAACGATCAGTGCAGACGGCAAAACGCGCTGTAAATGGTGTGATGCAGCACCAGAATTTGATGTCTATCACGATACGGAATGGGGCTTTCCTGTTGGTGATGATCGCCGGTTATTTGAAAAGATCTGTCTGGAAGGTTTTCAGTCCGGCCTTAGTTGGCGCACCATTCTGGCCAAACGCGAGAATTTCCGCACCGTATTCCATAACTTCGATTTTGATCTTGTTGCTGAGTTTACAGATCGTGATGTTGAGCGGCTGCTTCGGGATGCGGGCATTATTCGCCACCGTGGCAAGATCGAAGCCGTCATCAACAACGCTAAACGTGCGCGTGAAATGGTGGCACTAGAAGGATCGATTGCCGCTTACTTCTGGCAGTTCGAGCCAAGGGAGGATTCTGTTGCAAAGCCGCAGACTGCATCCATGTCTGAAATTTCGGCCGCACTTTCAAAGGATCTGAAAAAACGGGGTTGGAAGTTTGTTGGCCCAACGACCGTCTATGCCTTTATGCAGGCAATGGGCTTGATTAACGATCATGCAGAAGGATGCTTTATGCGACCGGTAATCGATGCTGCGCGCTGGGAATTTGAACGGCCGTGATTCTAGAGAAGGTGGCGATGCCAGACCTAGGGTCAGGAGCGGATCGGGGATCGGGATATTGGTCCAGCATCGCCTTGACCCAACAATGCCAAATGAAATTCACTTGGTGAAATCGAATGTGAATTTAAATTTGATAGAAAAAATCTATTATTGTTGATTCTTTAGCGTAAGGCGACAACTTCACATTATGACCCGGAGCTGCACGCAAAACGTGGCGCCATCAGGTCCTGTTGCGCTCAGGCGAAGGTCCCCTTCATGGGCCAGAATCAGTTCCCTTGCGATGGCAAGGCCAAGACCGGTTCCGCCTTTCCTGCCGGTTGCGGCGAACGGGACAAATAGATTTTTGATTGCCTTTTCAGGTAAGCCGGGCCCGTTATCCATGATCAGGATTTCAGCAAACGCGTCCTCTTTATTCTGATCATTTGCAGGGGCCAGTTTGACGGTCACCTCAGTTGCCCCGGCATCTAACGGATTGCGGATCAGGTTGCTGAAGGCACGAAAAAGCTGATCATAATCGGCTTCAATCATCAGTTCCGGCGGCAGCTCGATATGGATTTTGGCCTTGCAGGGTTCCTTGGCCGTATCGAGGCTTTCCGGCGCCAGAAGACTTTCACCACCATTCTGCAACAGCACCTGATCGCGCACTTCCTCGATCAATTCGATCAGGGTAAATCGTGCGATATCAAGTGTTGGTGGTGCTTCACGGGCAAAAGACAGCGTTTGTTCGCTGATATAAACCGCACGCTCCATCGATGATAACAGGCGGGGGACGACAGCACGGACTTCCTGATCCTCGCTTTGGGCAAGCTTCTCGGTCATCAGCATTGAGGTTGCCAATGCATTGCGCAGGTCGTGGCTGATTTTTGTTGCCGCGGTTCCAAGAGCCGCAAGACGACGACGTTGGTTTAACATTGCCTGTAAATCGTGCTGCATATTGGCCAGTTCGTGCCGGGCGATGCCAATTTCATCGTCACGATCATCTGGCACGATGACTGATCCCTGATCCTGCGGATTTTCGCGAAAACGGATCATGTCGCTGGTTAATGTTCGCATCGGCCGAACCAGAAGCCGGTTCAACGCAAAATAAACCAGCCCGGCGGTAAAGAAAGAGATCACCAGCGATAACCCCATCACCCGCCAGCCGAAATTGCGCATGTCTTCTGCCAGACCGTGTTCATGAACCAGTATTTCGATTTCGAAGTCCGGTGCCATGGATGGCATGCCAACCACACGCAACATGCGATCATGCGGCTGGGTCAGGGTCGAAAGACCTTCATACAATGCCATCAGGATGGAAAAGGTCGTCAGATCGACATCATGATCGACCTTTGCGGGCATGTCATCGCGCTGAAGCAGCAATTTGCGATCATCACGGCGTAAAATTACCGCTTCTATCCCGGCATTGGACAACAGTTCCTTTTCCAGATCATCGGGGATCATCTGATCGGGTGTAGCTTCCAGTGCCAGTGCCGCCAGGTAACCGGAATCAAGGTGCGCCTTAAGCCAGTCGACCCGATATCGGGCAACAGACGGTGCAAAGACGAAAATTTCGGCAAGCATCACAAACCCCACAGTCAGCACGAGCAACCGTGCCGACAGCGATTTGGCCCATGGGGGCAGTTTGAGATGCGGGCGTTCCATGACAAATGTTAGCCAGAGACGGGGAAAAATGTACAGTGTTTCAGAAGCTTGCCCCCACTCTGACCGTCCTAGCCGAATTTCAGCAGGAAGCGGACGATCTTGCGAGTCTTTTCGCTAAACAGGCTGGGTGTGTACCACGCCCCGGCAACGCGTTTGGACAATTCGCCAAGAGTCGGATAAGGCGCGATCATTCCGGCAATCGCCCCGATTTTCATTTTCTGTGATATGGCCAGCGACCAGAGGCCGATGAGTTCCCCGGCTTGGTGACCAACAATACCGGCACCAAGGATTTTACCGCGTGTTGTGGTCACGATTTTGATAAAGCCTTTGGTTCGGGCTTCGGCCCGCGCGCGATCATTTTCCGCGTATTGCCAGGTAACGACCCTGATTGCATCGCCAAATTTTTCGCGTGCTGCGGTTTCGCTCAAGCCAACCTGTGCCAGTTCTGGATTGGTATAAGTCACCCATGGAACGGCTTTGTAATCGATCTTTGCAGGCAACCGGAACAGGGCGTTGCGAATGACAATGCCAGCATCGTAACCCGCCATATGGGTAAATTGCAGACCACCGGTGACATCGCCAATGGCAAAGATTTTGGAATTGCTGGTGCGTAATCTTTTGTCGACGTTGATCCCGCGCGCACTGTATGTCACCCCGGCCGCGTCGAGCCCAAGATCATCGATAGTCGGTTTTCGTCCTGTTGCAATCAGAAGGTGGCTGCCTTCGATGGTGATATCTGCACCGTTATGCTCGATGATAACGCGTATCTGATCGCCATGTGTCTCCACCCGTTTGGTTTTGACCTTTTCATACAGGCTTATGCCAGAAGACTCGATCATATCGCGAACCACAGCCACAAGATCGGGATCGTCCTTTGGCAGGATCGTTGCCATTTCGATTACGGTGACTTTTGCGCCAAGCTGCTGGTGCGCCTGTGCCATTTCAAGGCCGATGGGGCCACCGCCAATGATGATCAGGTGATCAAGGCAAATCCGGTTTTCAAAGATGGTTTCGTTGGTAAAATACGGGACGGCGTCAATCCCGTCGATTGTTGGAACGGCTGCACGTGACCCGGTCGCAATCACAAACCGTTTGGCGTGAATGCGTTTGCCGTCGGCGATGACCTCGTTCGGGCCGGTAAAATGTGCTTTGGCCTCGATAACCCGACAGCCGAGTTTTTCAAATCTTTCAACCGAGTCATGCGGTGCAATACCGGCGATGACAGAATGGACATGATCCATGGCGCGCGCAAAGTCGATTGCCACCGGGCCGGTGTCGACACCAAATTGAAATGCTGTACGGGCATTCTCGGCCGCGTGTGCCGCAGCCAGCAATGCCTTGGACGGAACGCAACCGGTATTCAGGCAGTCGCCGCCCATCTTGCCCTTTTCTATCAGGACAACATCGGCACCCATCTGGACCGCACCGGCAGCAACCGAAAGCCCGCCTGATCCGGCGCCAATGATACAGATGTCTGTTTTGATTATGTCGCTCATCGGGTGTTTGCCCCGCTATTGCGGTTACGGAATTTTTTATAGGCCACCGGGATCATTGCCAGCACAGCCAGGCCGATGATCGGGGTTAGAATGCGGGGTTCAAAAATAATGCCAAGATCGGGCGTCTTGCCCTGATCAAACAGTGCACCCAAACCATCCCCGATTGAAACATACACAAAGGTGCCCGGGATAATTCCAACCGCCGTACCCACAACAAATGACCGAAATTTTACCCCCAGCAGAGCCGGGACCAGATTAACCAGCCAGAACGGAAATAACGGTACAAGCCGCAGGACCATAAGGTAGCTGAATGCGTTTTCGGCAAAGCCAGCTTCCATTTTACGGATTGCACTTCCGGCCTTGGCACGCATGAGGTCATAAAAGGCATAGCGCGCGGCAAGATAAACGACTGTTGCGCCAAAGGTCGCGGCAATCACGACATAACCCGTGCCCAGCCACGCCCCGAACAGAAACCCGCCAACAATGGTCAGTATCGACCCCACCGGAAGCGACAGGGCAACGGCAATGGCGTAGCCCGCCATAAAGGTAGCAACGCTCAGAACCGGATTATCTGCGACGAAATTCTGCAAAATATCGCGATTCTCGCGCAGGGTTTCGAACGATAAATAATCCACCGCACCAAATAGCCACGCGAGCACCAATCCGGCAAACAGGATAGAGACCGGCAGAAATTTTCGCCAAAGTGGCGTTTTGACGCTGGTGGCCTGCCCGGACTTGGAATGATCTTTGGTCGTGTGCTCTGACGTCATTGAATGTGTCTTGGTCATTGATTTTACTGTCTTAACCGCCTCTCTGAGGGAAGCGGCTTTCAAAGGATTGCATGTCTTGGCCGAACAATAGAGCGAAAAAGCACGAGATGCTTATGAACTGCTTTCACCATTGCGTGAGGCCACTGGGAAACTCCCATGTGGATTCAAAGACGGATAGGTATGATTGCCGGGTGCGTGATGCTTGACGTCGGGGAAACCAAGTCGTATCGTCGAATTTCTTCGTGGGATTTGTCGACCGGCTTGCGACCACGTAAAAAATCGCTAAAGAGGGTAATCGTGGCTTCGGCCCTGACCCATCGTGCCGGTCAGGGTTTTTTTGTGTCCGGGTCATCCCAATATGACCGGGCATATAGGAGCAAGACGATGACAACCGAAAAAAAGGCTTCTGATAAATGGCGTGCGGCCACCCGTGCAGTTCGGGGCGGCACGGCGCGCAGCGGGTTTAATGAAACCTCCGAAGCCATTTTTATGAATTCCGGCTATGTCTATGACAGTGCTGCCGAGGCTGAAGCATCTTTTGATGGTACCGGCCCGGAACGCTTTGTGTATTCGCGTTTTGCCAACCCGACGGTGGCGATGTTCGAAGAACGTCTGGCGCTGCTCGAAGGTGCTGCATATTGCCGTGCAACCGCATCTGGCATGTCTGCTGTTTGGAATGCCCTGATCGCGTGCACAAAGGCAGGCGGCCGTGTTGTCGGTTCGCGGGCACTTTTCGGTTCGTGCGAGTTTATCCTGACGACCCTTTTACCCCGGTTCGGGGTTGAAACCGAACTGGTTGACGGCACAGACCATGCTGCGTGGGAAAAGGCATTGTCGAAACCGGCTGATGCCGTTTTCCTTGAAACCCCGTCCAACCCGACATTGGAAGTCATCGATATCGCATTTGTTGCCAATCTGGCGCATAAGGCCGGTGCCAAGGTTGTTGTTGATAACGTTTTTGCGACACCGATCCTGCAAAAGCCGATGGAATTGGGCGCTGACATTGTTGTCTATTCCGCGACCAAGCATATCGATGGTCAGGGACGCTGTCTTGGTGGCGCGATCCTTTTCAATGACAAGGAATGGCACGATAACCACCTGACAACGTTCCTGCGCCACACCGGTCCCAGTATGAGCCCCTTCAACGCATGGGTTCTGCTTAAAGGTCTCGAAACGCTTGGTCTGCGTGTTGATCAGCATATTCGCAATGCAACAGCACTTGCCGGGTTCCTTTCGGAACAGCCGCAGGTATCGCGCGTTATCTATCCAGGGCTCGAAAGTCATCCGCAACATGAACTGGCGATGAAACAGATGTCGGGGCGTGGTGGGGGATTGATCGCGATCGAGCTTGCCGGGGGAAAGTCGGCTGCTTTTTCGTTGCTCGATAATCTTCAGCTTATTGATATTTCGAACAATCTTGGTGATGCCAAAAGCCTTGCGACCCATCCGTGGACCACGACCCACCAACGTGTTCCGGCTGAAGACAAGATCACTATGGGCATTACCGAGGGCATGCTGCGATTGTCTGTCGGTCTCGAAGATATTGATGATCTGAAAGAAGATCTGTCTGCCGCGTTGCGCGTATAACAGTAAGCAGGTTCGGCGATATGCCTATGTCAGGCGGTCCGTATCTGCACGGGCCGCCTTTTGCTTAGCCGAGAAAATACGTGATCGGGATGGCAAATTGGTGGCAGACATCTGGTACTTGGGGCATTGACTGTCTAAATATGACCTAGGTAAAGCAAAAAAGCGCAACGCCCTTGGCAGAAGGAACGCAATAAGAATTGGCCTGGAGTTTTGCATGTATTCATCCGTGACCCGAGACATAAAAGTATCCGTGCAACCTGTGTTCCTTGACGAACAGTCAGACCCGGACACCCACCGTTATGTCTGGGCCTATCGGGTTGTCATCGAAAATCATGGCCCGAAAACAGTACAACTTTTGAACCGTTACTGGCGTATTACCGATTCCCGGGGATCAACCCAGGAAGTCCGGGGATCAGGTGTGGTCGGCGAGCAGCCGGTTCTGGCAAGTGGCGAAAGTTTCAATTACACAAGCGGCGCGCCATTGGCGACGCCAAGCGGTTTCATGGTTGGGACATATGAAATGACTGACATGGATGGAAACCGGTTTGATATTGAAATCCCGGCATTTTCGCTCGACAGTCCGCATAGCAAGCGCACACTTAATTAAACGAACCAAGATCAGGGTCGGGAGCACATGACCCACAGGACAGAATTATAAAGAGGAAGCCAAATGTGCAGCGAAACCAGCGCCGTTAAACGCCCATCGCAAGAAGAAGCAGAAGAAGCCGTTCGTACCCTGCTTCGTTGGGCAGGAGATGATCCTGATCGTGAAGGACTGCGCGGAACACCGGACCGTGTTGTGAGGTCCTACGGTGAATTTTTCGCAGGTTACCAGCAGGATCCGGCAGAAATTTTACGTCGCACCTTCGAGGAAACCGACGGCTATGACGAGATGGTCGTGCTGCGTGATATCCGTGTTGAGTCCTATTGTGAACATCACATGGTGCCGATTATCGGTGTTGCGCATGTTGCCTATCTGCCGCGCCGCCGGGTCGTTGGCATTTCCAAGCTGGCCCGTGTCGTCGAAGTTTACGCAAAGCGCCTGCAGATTCAGGAAAAAATGACCGCACAGGTCGCCAATACCATTCAGGAAGAACTTGATCCGCTGGGTGTTGCCGTCGTGATTGACGCCAACCATCAATGCATGAGCACACGCGGCATTCACAAGACCGGGGTGTCGATGGTGACCAGCCGGATGCTTGGGGCGTTTCGCGATGATCCGATCACCCGGCGCGAGTTTTTCGCGATGATCGGTCGATAGGGTTTGTTTCGAATATAATGAATAGAGGCCGCCTTTCGGGGTGGCCTTTGTCATATGCACGGTTATGTTCAGTCGGCACGAAACTACTGATGGCAGGATTTGCAGGTTTGCAGCACGTTGCGGAATGCATCGTTAAACTGACCAGCATTGTCGCGGCCATTTGGAAACAGTTAGGTAAAAGCCGATCCTGCATGGCTGCTGATTTTACCCGTCATACCCCAAAACGGGCGAGAATGCGATCCACGGAACCGACATAAGACCCACCGAAAAGACGAACATGCACCAGAAGGGGATAAAGGTTGTAAAGTTCACGGCGTTCTTCAAAGAAGCCCGGCAGGATCGGGAAAATTTCCGAATACCGATCAAAGAATGCAGGTGTAAGGTCACCAAACAACGTGCCGAAGGAAAGCTCGATCTCCCGATCACCAAAATAAACTGCCGGATCAACCAATCCGGCGATCTTTCCCTGTTGGCACAGAATGTTGCCACCCCACAGATC
Organism: Thalassospira permensis NBRC 106175; assembly: GCF_000714555.1. NCBI lineage: Bacteria > Pseudomonadati > Pseudomonadota > Alphaproteobacteria > Rhodospirillales > Thalassospiraceae > Thalassospira > Thalassospira permensis. Next base: position 17,453 of record NZ_AUNC01000031.1, read on the forward strand.
GCCATGCAGCAAGGATGGTTTGCAGTCTGATGGCAAAAGATCACCAAGTTTGGCCGACAGGGTTTCGGTCCGTGATAAAAAATGCCCTGGCAGTCGTCCGCAATTTGCTGCTTGCTGGGCCATGTAAAGCAGACGGTGATCGCGAAAGAAGGTGATCCAGTCGACCGTAAGGGGATTGGGCTGATCAAGGCCGCCAATAAGCGTGTCAAAGGACAACCCAAACCGGCCTTGTGTAACCTGATGTTGCCTGGCCAATAGAACGGCAAGGTCACTTTGAACCTGACCGTTCATGTGACCATCATTTTCTATGAAATGCATGATCAGCAATCCGGGCTCGGCGTGTAACACGGCCGGAAATGGAATGGGGGAATGAGTGCCCAGATAGTCTAGCATCCGGCCTTCAATTTCCAGATTTGCCTCACCGCCCTGCTTGATGACGAGTTTGCGACCATCGCGAAGATCGGCCCGCTTCACATCAGAAACGCACCCTCCCGAAAGCTGGTGATAGGCCGCAACCTCGCTTCCGGTAATGTCTTTAATCCGTTGTGTAATCATCGGCGATGCCATCGCTCAAATTCCATGCTTTTCCCTGATGTGGATTAGCAAGGCACCTGACGTTTCCTCAATCATATCAAAAACCGATTTGAAGCCGTTTGCCCCACCATAATAGGGATCAGGAACGCTTTGTCCTTTACGGTTCGGGTGGTAATCCAAAAACAGTTCCAGCTTATCGCGATACTGGGCGGGACATTGGTTTTGCATATCGGCCAGATGTCCGTCATCCATTGCAAGGATGTAATCAAACTCGCTGTAATCACTTGAAGTGATTTTACGAGATCGGATCAGGGACAGGTCATAACCGCGACTGGCGGCCATTTCGCGTGATCGCGGATCAGCCTGTTCACCGGCGTGATATCCCGAAAGGCCGCAGCTATCGACTTTGATGGCATCATCCATCCCTGCTTTGCCGACCATGGTCTTGAAAATGCCATCGGCGGTGGGAGAACGGCATATATTACCGGTACAGACAAACAGAACTTTAATCACGATATGGCTTTCCGTTGGGTCGGGACCTTGCGAGACTGGCACATTCGGTGCTTTCGGCGCAATGATATCTACGGTAACTGCGCGAAACACCAAATGATCAATGTAACAGCTTCGTGACATTTTCTACGATAAGCTGACAGCCATCTCATATGTTTGTATGATCGCGCCAAGTGGCGGTTCAAAAATGTGATTGGTAATGCAGGAATTCGTTTCGTTTGGTTTGCATATCGCCCTGATCCGGCAACTGGCGTGGTTGCCAAAGGGATATGATCTTGTGCCGGAAGGCACGGTCATCACCAGTGCTCGCCTGCGCAGCATTCTGCTTGCTCTTGAAGAAGCTAACGGGCCTTCGGTATTGGTGCGGCTAGGGCGTCATCTTGCGCTTAAGGAACAGCAACCGGTTTTGACCATGTTGCGCCAGGGGGCAACGCCCGAATTGATCGCGGATCGCTGGCATCGGCTTGAAGGTTATTCCCATGCCCGCAGTCGCACCGATTATCAGGCCGCCGGAAAATCATTGACCCTGCATCGTGGTGCTGTCCGTGGCCAGCCGCCCGCACGGGTCGAAAACCTTTTAATGCATGGTTTCATGGTTGGTCTGCTCGAAGCGGTCGGTGTCGAAAATGTCAGCAGCGCAATCCTGCCCAGCCATGGTCCTTCCATTCCGGTGATCCGAAATGGAAAACTGATCAAGAAACTCGATTTTGCCGGGCGCGGTTTACGTTTTCGCATCAGTTGGCAAAGCTATGTCGCGATTTCATCGGGCTATCCCTTTATGGCGAATATGCCCGGAACGGCGCCGACCGTCGGGAACAGTCGACCGGTCGTGCAAAAGCTTTGCGCTGTGCTTGAACATGATATCGGGCGCAGCTGGACGATTGAAGATGTTGCCAATGCGCTAGATACATCTGGCCGAACTTTGCAGCGTCGCTTGCAACAGGCCAACAGCCGTTTTTCCGATCTCCTGCGTCTGATGCGGGTACGCGAGGCGTGCCGCCTTCTGGCTGGCACCAGCCTGATGGTTGGTGAAATCGGATTTTGGTGCGGTTTTACCGACAATGCGCATTTCAGCCGTGATTTCCGTCGTCTGGTGGGGATGCCTCCTTCGGTATATCGCGAAGCCAGTCTTGGTCATGCCGGTCTAACGCGCGCCTGATTAAATTGCGGCGGCGATTGACCGGTCTGGTTTCCTTGGGTATCAGCACGACAGCAACCATTGCGCCACTATCGCCGCCCAGATTGCGAGGCTATCCATGACTGATACATCCGCAACCGATCAGTATGCAGGTTTCCTGCCACCATTTTTCCGGGATCGCCCGGATGCAGAGGATGTGATGATCCGGACCTGGAAGGTCGGGGATCCGCTTGGCGATCATGATGTGCCTGAATTACCTGCACCCATTGCCATGTTCTTTGATCTGGTTGCAGCTGCCGCTGAGCGGGCCGGGTCAAACGGGTTTGCCCATTTGTGGCTGGATCGCCATCCTCATGAACAACCGGGTTGGCGGCTTTCTGTTGGCCATGTCGGTTCTGCCGATGAACTTGATGCCGCTATTGCCAAACCCCTTGCCCGGCTGGGTGGTTCGATGGCGATGGCTCTGATCGAAACCGAAAGCTGGCATGTGACCCGTCCGCTTTGGCGCAAGCGCGCAGAACCGGTGCGTCTGACCTTCTGGGGGGCATTTGGCAAACACGCGCGCAGCTTGATCGGCCATCGGGATGCTGCCGGTTATTATCAGCCGGTAGGGGCGGGCCTGCGGTCCGATCATGTGTTTGCCGCATTGCCATTGCTCGAAGATATGCTGGGTGATCCGTTTTTGCGCGATGGTATGGGATTTGAAGACGCGCTTCGTATCGGCATGTCGCTTGGACGGGCGCACCTGCTTGAAAGCTGGATCGAAGCTGGCGGCGCGGAAAAGGAACCCTATTTCAGACCGATGCAAATCTGGCATCAGGCATGGCTTGCCAATGCTCTGATCGATCCGGCGGTGGCCACTCTTGCAATGTCGGCTCAGCCCCCGATGCCTGCCCTTGATTTTGATCGCAAAGCAGATCCGGAAACGCGGCGCGCTGCGCTTGATGATCTTTCTGGTTGGCTGACGGTGGTGTTTTTCAATGATGCCAATCCGGCTCTTCGCAATGCGTTCATTGCCGGGGTGCAAAATGCCGTCTGGCTTGATCCCGATTTGCAGCAATATGTTCAGCCCCAACAACGTGCCGAAATTCTGCAAGGCTTGATGCCCTATTGCCGCTGGTTCCTTGCGATGGCGCTTTATAACCATCTTGGAAATCTTGCGGCGGGAACAGCACGCGAGGATCAGGTCGCATTTTACGCAACCCTTGTCGAAGCCCTGCCGGAACTTTCACCCTTGGGCGAATTTGCAACCCAGCGTGATATCGAGCAGCACATCATCCGCATTGATGCCGCACGGGCGGCTTCGGCTCTGGATACGCTGGTTCTGCCGTTTTGTGATCTGCTGATGCCGCGCCTTAAACTCGATGCGGTGCGCGCATAGCTTTGCATTTAGGCAAACGCGCAAAATAAAAGGTCCGCTGAGGGTATTCGGCGGACCTTTCTTTTAGTGACAAGGCGCTTGGTCTATTGCTGATAAGCTTTGATCGGACGGCTCGATACAATCGCAAACCGGATGGCAAGGCCGCTAACCGCGACAAGGCTTGCAATCACAATTCCCCAGAACAGCCCGGCAACACCAAGCCCGACCACAAAGGTCAGATAGTACCCGGTGGGTATCATCACACATATATATGACACCAGATGCAGGATCGTCGGAACCCATTTATCCCCGGCACCGCGCAATGCGCTGATTGCGGCATTCTGTCCGCCGTCGGTCGGGAAAATGATCGGCATCAGAACCAGAACACCGGCTGTCGTGGCAATCACGGTGGCGTCCTGCGTAAACAGGTGTGCCACCATCCCCGGAAGCAAATAAAGCGGCGTGCTGAGCAACAGCATCACGGCCATGGTTGTCAAAAGCCCGATCCACCCGGCCAATGCCATATCGGGGCGGTCACGTCTGCCATAGGCAATGCCGACCCGAACGGATGTCGCCGATGCCAGTCCAAGGGCAACCATGAACATCAATGCCAGCATCGTCATGGTGATACCGTAACTTGCCGCGGCCACGACCCCAAGGCGTCCTGCGAAAAGCTGCATGGCGGCAAAGGCGCTGGTTTCCATGCCTTGGCTGGCGCCAGCGGCATATCCCATGTGGCGGGCATTACGTGAATGGTGCCACCAACCGGCAAAACCGTCCCGAATGCCGTAATCGACATGACTGCGCATCAGCAGGATATAACCAAGCAGACTGATCGCCATAAGCCAGCGAATTACGGTTGATGTCCATGCTGCGCCCTCTGCTCCCATTTCCGGAAAGCCAAACGCGCCATAAACCAGTCCATAATCCAGTACCAGATTAATAAAATTAGCCCCGATCATCAGCATCATGCCGGGTAATGGACGTTGAAGTCCTTCGAGGAAAAAGCTGCACACAATATAGATCATTGCGGCGGGCATTCCGATCGACAGGATGACCGAAAGGTTGCTGGCATGCTCGGTGATATCTTCTGGTTGGCCGGTGGCGATAAACAGCCATTCGGATTTCCAGGTCACAAGCATGAAGGCAATGCCAATCAGCATGCCATAGGGCAGACAGGCCCGCCATGTCTGTCCCGCTTCAAGAAGATTGTTTCGTCCCACCGAATGTGACGTCAGGATCATCACCCCGGTCAGAAGCCCGATGCCGGTAACCATCAATGATGTAAAGGGTGCATGCGCAATATTGAGATAGGCCAGACTGGCACTGTCATAATTGCCAACAACGATCGTATCGACAACCGACATGATCAGCATGCCAAGCCGCGCAATCACAACCGGCAGCGCCAAACGGAATAGTTCGCTTAAATGACGCCGAACGCGATTATGCGGGTATAGGGGAACCGGCGGAACATTCGGTGGCAACCCTGCCGGATGACTGGGGGGCATACCCGGTGGGGCGCCGGGTGGTGTGATCGTCATAGTCTTCGTTTCCTCGTTATCATTGACGCGCGGCAGTCATTGCGGTGGCGGTGCAATGGCGGGTGGGTGGCGCGTAGCGCGTGATTATTATCTTGCCTGTCGGCTTATTTGTTCCGGTCCTGCGGGTTGGGATGAAGCGGGATTGCGGCAATCATCTTTGCGGGATCATCGGTAATGACCGATGTTACCCCCCATCCAAACAGCTCTTTGGCACGGGCCGGATCATTGACGGTATAACAGACCAGCGGCACATTGGCCGCAACGATTTCAGCGGCCTTTTCGGGATCAAGTGCCTTGTGATCGATATGAAGCGCACTTGCGCCAAGCTGGGTATATCCGTCATGCCAATTGTCGGGTAGTGTCTCCAGAAGCCAGCCACACGGCATGTCGGGCAAAAGGCGCCTGATTTCGGCAACGGCACTGTCATCAAAACTTGAAAGCAGGATCGGAAGCTTCTTTGCCCGATCAAGTTCTTTTGCAACTTCCTGGCACAGCCGCACGGGATCACAGCCCGATGGCTTGATTTCAAGATTGGCCCCCATATCCATAAAGAACAGGGTCTCAAGCGTGTCGCTCAGTGTCGGGATACGTTCGCCTTTATATATATCTGAAAACCATGAACCGGCATCAAGCTCGCGCAGCACGCTTAATGGCTGTTTGTGGATCGGACCTGTGCCGTTGGTGGTCCGTTCAAGTGTGTCGTCATGAATAAGAACACACTGGTTATCGGCACTCAGCGTTACGTCGCATTCAATCCACTTGGCCTGACGCGCACCAGCGACCCGAAAGGCAGCAATGGTGTTTTCCGGGGCTTCGATGGACGCGCCGCGATGGGCGACAATATGGGGAATCTCGATCACGGTTCGGACCTTCTGTATTTCGGGTGGCAAATGTGTTTCAGAACCGGGTGATCGTGTTTCACGCGAAACCGTTTTGCCCGGATCGGCTGATTAGATTGGCGTTGCGATTCTCATACGCCTGATGCTTTCTGTAAAAAAGCGAAAATCTTGTGTCGATTTGAACGTAACTCTTTTCATATTCGCACTGAAGTCATTGGACTCCATATCGGATTCCCGCATTGATCTGATTGTTTTTTCCGGATTTCCTGTGTTTCACGACTGTTTCACAGGGGCAGTGTCATGTTCTTCGATTAAGGGATTTCAATGCAAAACCCCGGAAAGACCAGTGTTTGTGCGGACCGTTTCGGGGGTGAAAAAAACAATCTGCAAAAATCTCAGAAAAACTTCAAAAAAGGTGTTTACAGGTCCGG
>NZ_AUNC01000032.1:0-21124 GCF_000714555.1 Thalassospira permensis NBRC 106175
AGCCAGCGTATCGTGATTGCGATGGCGATTGCGTGCAATCCGCGCCTGCTGATTGCCGATGAACCGACCACCGCCCTTGACGTGACCATTCAGGCCCAGATCATCGACCTGCTGCTGAAATTGCAGGACGATAGCGACATGGCCCTGATCCTGATCACGCATGATCTGGCACTGGTATCGGAAGCGGCTGATCGCATTCAGGTGATGTATGCCGGTCAGCTTTTTGAAAGTGGCCCGGCTGACAGCATCTTTGCCGCCCCGCGCCATCCCTATACCCAGGCGTTGCTTGAGGCATTGCCGGAACGGTCCGAAGGCCATGATCGCCTGCGCACCATCCCCGGTGTGGTTCCGGGTCAGTATGACCGCCCGGCGGGCTGCCTTCTGGCGCCGCGTTGCCGTTATGCCAATGATCGTTGCGTTGTCGAACGCCCCGATGTTGGTGCCTATAACGGGCGCGATGTGCGTTGCTTCTATCCGCTTGACGACCACGGCCAGCCGACCGGCCAAACAACCGGCCAGACAACCCGGGAGACCGTGTAATGAGCTTCCTTGATACAAAACCCGGTGTTCCGCTGCTGGAATCCGATGATCTTGTCCGTCACTACGAAGTCAGCCGCGGCCTTGGCAAACCCAGTGCGATGGTCAAGGCGCTTGATGGTGTTTCCTTTACGCTCGAAGCCAAAAAGACCTTGGCGGTTGTTGGTGAGTCCGGTTGTGGCAAGTCCACACTTGGCCGTCAGCTCACCCTGATTGAAAAGCCCAGCGCAGGCGGGCTTAAAATCAACGGCGAAGCGGTTGGTGATCTGAGTGACAAGGAAGCAAAACTGTTCCGTCGCACGGTTCAGATGATCTTCCAGAACCCTTACGGGTCGCTGAACCCGCGCAAGAAAGTCGGTCAGATCCTTGGCGAGCCGGTGTTGCTTAACATGGATCTGGGCCGCAAGGAGCGCGAGGAACGTGTGCGCGAAACCATGGCCAAGGTTGGCCTGCGCCCCGAATTTTACGGGCGCTATCCGCATATGTTTTCCGGCGGGCAGCGTCAGCGTATCGCGATTGCGCGCGCGCTGATCCTTGAACCGAAAGTCATCGTTGCCGATGAACCGGTTTCCGCCCTTGACGTGTCGGTGCAGGCACAGGTTCTGAACCTGATGATGGACCTGCAGGAAGAGATGAATGTCGCCTATGTGTTCATCTCGCACGATCTTTCTGTCGTTCGTCATATTGCAGATGACGTCATGGTGATGTATTTGGGGCGCGTCGCTGAAAAGGGACCGACTGAAGAAATCTTTGCCAAGCCGCTGCATCCCTATACAAGGGCACTTCTGGCATCGGCACCAAAGATCGATCCGGCGCATCGCGTCAAGGCAGAACCGCTTACCGGTGAACTGCCTTCACCGATCAATCCGCCGTCGGGCTGTGCGTTTCATAAACGCTGCCCGTTTGCGACCGACCATTGCGCACAGGTTCGTCCTGAATTGCGCATGTATGAAGGCCGCGAGGTGGCGTGCCATCGGGTCGAAGAAATCGCCTGACAACAGGCGATCACCCGGATATCCGGGTAGACAAGGGAGCAAGGGGGCGCGCTTTTATAAAGCTGCGCCCCTGAGCCTTTCAGGGTCACAAGAAAGCCCGCAAAGGCTTTGCTGGCTTTATGCGAACCCTGAGAACAAAACTCAGCCCAAGAATGTTTCTTCGTGCGTGGCCTGATATTGCTGTATCCCGCTTCTCATCCTGCCTTGCCAGTTATGCACAAAGTCTAAAACCTCTGGCGTTTCAAGATGGGCTTTCAATGACGATTGATCGCGCCAACGTTCGGCAATCACGAGACGCCCCGGGCACGCCGCATCAGGATTAACCGCATAAAAAAGACAGCCTTTTTCGGGTGTTGCATTGCGCGCGATCACCTGAACGTCGGCGATGAACTGATCAATTTCATGTGGATCAACATGAATGTGCCCCATCAGGATGATCATGTCATTCCACCACAAGCACGATCTTGCCCTGAATGTGCCCTTTGGCCGCACGTTCATGAGCCTTGCGGGCATCAGCAAGCGGGTATGTGCTGTCGAGCACGACGCGAACTGTGCCGTCACTCAGCAGATCGGCAAGCTCCGCCAATTGATCACCGTTCGAGCGAACCTGCGTTGCCGATACCGTAATGCCAAGCTTTTCAGCTTCTTCGTGACTGGAAAAGCCCAGCGGGAACACCGGGAAAAGGGCACCACCCCGTTTGATCGTGGGCAGGAAACGCCCGGCGGTCGGCCCGCCAAGGGCATCAATCACAAGATCAAGATCCCGCACGACGTCTTCGGGTGGGGTTTTCGTATAATCGATAAACTCGTCAGCCCCCAAGTCGCGCAGAAGCGCCTCGTGTTTGCCAGACGCAACCGCGATGACCCTGGCACCTTTGAGTTTTGCGACCTGCACGGCAAAATGCCCAACACCACCGGCAGCGCCATTCACCAGAACGGTTTTTCCCGAAAGTTCAACCGGCTTATGCTGATAGGACTGAAGCGGATTTGGTTCGTCATGTCCCAGATCAACCAGGAACTGCCACGCGGTAAGAAGCGACATGGGCGCCCCCGCCGCATGCACATGATCAATCCCGTCCGGCTTGGGCGCGGCTTCCGATGCAGGGACCGTGACATATTGCGCATAGGCCCTGCTTCCCCCGGCAAGCCCGGACGGGAAACGAACCATGGCGTAAACGTCGTCTTCTGGCGCAAAGCCGGTAACATCATCAGAAACGGCGTCAACGACACCTGATATGTCGGTTCCAAGTATCACCGGGAAGGATATTTGCGGCTGCCATTCCGGCGGAAGCATCCTGTAGCCATCACGCAGATACCAATCAGGGGGATTAATCCCGACCGCGTGCACCCGGACCCTTATTTCACCCGGTCCCGGATCAGGTATCGGCGCGTCCTCGTAGCGCATGACCTCGGGCCCGCCGAACGCGTGCTGACGGACCGCCTTCATCATCTTTGTCATCACTGCTTCTTCTTTAATCGCATATATGCTATCCATAATCGGAGCACTGATCCGCATTTATGGAGCAGTGCTCCGTTTGTCAAGAGGAACATATGCGAGCCGACGCAAAGAAGAACTACGAACATCTGCTTGCCATCGCGCGGGAGGTTGTCAAAGACCAGGGTGCGGAAGCATCTTTGCGCGACATCGCCCGCAAAGCCGGGGTGGGACTTGGTACGCTGTACCGACATTTTCCAACGCGCGAGGCACTGCTTGAAACCCTGCTTCGCGAGAGCTTTGACGGGCTGAAAGAATCAGCGCGCGAACGCGAAACCGCAAGTTCGCCGGATGATGCGCTGGTATCGTGGTTACGTGATCTTGTTGCATGCGCGAACGACTATCGCGGCGTCATTGCCGCGATGGTGGCCGCCATTGAGGATGAAGAGTCGGCTCTTCATGCGTCGTGCGTTACCATGAAAGCCGCGGGGACAAGGCTCCTTGTCCGGGCACAGGAAAAGGGCGTCGCACGCACCGATATTGATGGCGGAGACCTGTTTGCGATGGTGGGCGCACTTGCCTGGCTTGGCGATCAGCCATCATCGGCATCACGTGCGGATCATCTGTTCAATGTCATCACCAGCGCCATCCTGAAAAAGTGATGGCCGGGACCCTCACATCCGCAAACCGTCGCGGATCAGGCGCTACTACGCGTGCGGTCCGTCAGGGCCAGCAGCACCCCTGCGGCGATCAGGAGGCTGCCGCTGATGCGGTTAAGCCAGCGCATGTGGCGGGCGGAGCGGATCAGCCCCTTTACCTGCCCGCCGACAAGCCCGTATCCCAGAAGGACACAGGCCTCCATCGCGATGAAGGTCACCCCCATGATCGCAAATTGCGGGCCATATGAACCGGCCTGATCAAGGAATTGCGGAAAGAAGGCGGTAAAGATCAGGATCGCCTTGGGATTGCCGATTGCGGTCAGGAATTCCGTCCGGGCCAGTGACATCGCACCGGGATGGGCGACAAAGCCGACGCTATCACCGGGAACCTCCGGCTCGGCAACTTTGGTTCGCCAGCTTTTGAGGCCAAGATAAACCAGATAGATCGCCCCACCCCACTTGATGATCATGAAGGCGGTTTCGCTGGCGGCAAGTACCACGCCCAATCCCATCGCGGTTACCACAATCATCAGCGCAAAAGCCAGCAGGCGGCCCGCCCCGCCAATGGCGGCTGACGCAACGCCGTGACGCGCGCCATTGAACATCGCGAGAAGATTATTCGGTCCGGGGGCCATCGAAAGCGCCAAGGCCGCGCCGGAAAACAGCAACCATGTATCGAGCTGCATTTCGGGAAGTCCTGTGAAAAATGGGTGACCGGCTGATTGCGCCCGAAATTCAGTCGCGCGTCAAGGCGGCAATCATCGTTGCCGCCGCTGGCCATTTCGACGACAGGTCGGCCCGCTTGCCCATGGCGAAATCGGCGAAGTCAAAACCGGGTGCCACCGTACAGCCCAGAAGGGCAAATTTGCCACCTTGTTTCAGGCGCGCCCCCTGCCAGACATTTTTCGGCACGATCATTTGCGGTTTCTGCCCCGCCAGCAGGTCATTGCCGATTTCAACCAGCCGGTGGCTGCCATCAGCATAAAGTTGGAGCTGTTCGACCGGATCGCCAAGGTAATGATGGAAAATCTCGTCACTGGTCAGGATATGCATGCCTGAGAAGGTATCGGGGGTCAGCAGGTAATAGATCGCGGTCCCCGTTGATCGCACACCAAGATACCGGTTGCCCGGATTGCAGGTTTCCAGCGCGCGGAATGTTTCGGCGTAAAAGCCGCCTTCGGGATGAGGTTGCAGGCCGAGTTTTTCGATCAATTGGTCGATGGTGATATCGCGGGACATGGCGCACTTCCCTGCATGGGGTGGATGATGGCCGACCATCATGACAAAAAAGGGGAACGGTGCAAACCGTCCCCCTGGTATTTTCTGTATCGGTGGATTGATCGATCAGTGAAATCGCGGCCTAGTGGCCCTTGTGTTCCTGATCGCCCATTTTCATGTTGCCGTGATCCATCCCGGCATCACCATGCGGGCCTTTGGACATGGTATCCATCACATCAATGGTCACCGGCACGTCGCCCGCCTTTTCAAAGGTCAGGGTCACGTCGATTTTTTCACCTTCGACCAGCGGCTTGTGCAGGCCGATCAGCATGACGTGATAGCTGCCCGGTTTGAACAGGACTTCGCCATGCATCGGCACATCGATCCCGCCTTCGACCGGGCGCATCTTCATGACGTTGTTTTCCATGATATGCGTGTGCAGTTCGGTTTTGTCGGCCAGATCGGATTTCACCCCGACAATGCGATCCGCCATGCCGGTATTTTCCACCGTCAGGAAGGCTGCACCATTTGGCACCTTGCCAAGCGATGCCTTGGCCCAGGCGTCCCTGACTTCGATATCAGCCGCGAACGATTGATTGGCAGCAAACAGACCGGCAAGGGTCGCGACAACAGCAAACAGTTTTTTCATGATCTTTGTTTCCATCCTGATCCGGTGTGGATTGGTTGCATCACACCGGTGATTTGATTTCGGGTGTATCGGGAAATCAGATGGAAAGCGGTGGTGCGCGGGAATAGCGCGTACGCGGCAATGTGATCGTGGCGGCAAGCAGGCGGGCTTGCACATATTCGGCATCATGGATGATCGAAACCGGTGCGCCAAACGGCACACCCAGATTTGCCATCGCCCCATGATGGGACGCACAGAGCGAACAGAAACCATGACCGGCAGAATGCCCGCCGGAATTTTGCGATGTGGCATTGGGTCCGGCATCGCCAAACGATACCGCGCGCACACCATCCGCCGTGCAGATGAAAATCACATCCCCACCCGGGGCGGCATTTGCCCCGGTAATGGCGGTTACCCCATTGCCATTGGCACCGCCAAACATCGCGCTTACGAAACCCGATTGCGTCACCCCGGTCATCAGGATGACGCATGCCAGCATCCAGACGCGCAGGATGTTGCCAGCGGCCCGGATTTTCGTATGTGACAGCATCGGTCTGGTGCGAATAAGCATGGATTGGGTATGCCCGAATTTACCCCCCGCGACAATGACATAAATCATTGCCGCAGAATGACAGTTGGAGCACGATCATCGCCGAAAAAGCTGATCCAGGCTGATCGAAAGGATACGTTTTTGCCCTACGCAATGGCTGTCCCGATATCCCTGCCCCATCCTGCGATGATCGACGCCGATTGGGCGGACAGTTTTGCCATCACGATTGACGATCCCGACATCACGCCCGAACAGGCCGCGCAAAAGATCATGGATGGCAGGCCGGTCTGGATGGGGTATCTGCTGGCACTGCGTAACGCGATGGTCCGGCCACTGGGCCTTAAAACCGCGCCCGAACCGGACGCCGATGTCATCGGCCTTTTCCCGGTGATCGAGCGCGGGGACGATTTCATCGTGCTGGGCATGGATGACCGGCATCTGGATTTTCGTTTGACGGTAGAGGTCGAAAAATTCCAGTGCGGGCAGACGGTGATCCGGTCCAGCACCCTGATCCGGCGGCACAATATGCTGGGTCGGATGTATCTTGGCACCATCATGCCGTTTCATAAGGCGATCGTGCCCGCGATGCTGAACGGTGCATTCGCATCCCGATAGGCGGATCAAGAACGGGCCGGTCAAAACCGGCCCGCATCATCCCATCACATCAGATCATATCGCGTGCGCGGACCAGTTCATCGAACTTCGCCCCGTCAAGGAAGCCGAGCGCAATGGTTGCTTCCTTGAGGCTGCTGCGATCCTTGTGCGCCTTTTTGGCGACGGCGGCGGCATTGTCATAGCCGATATGGGGTGCAAGGGCGGTCACCAGCATCAGGCTTTGTTCGACATAGTGATCGATTTTTTCCTGATCGGCTTCAAGGCCGACAACGCAGTTATCGGCAAAGCTGACCGAGGCATCGGCGATCAGGCGGATCGATTGCAGCAGGTTATAAATGATCACCGGTTTGAACACGTTCAGATCCAGATGACCGTTTGAACCGCCGACCGTGACCGCAACATGGTTGCCGATCACCTGAGCACAAACCATGGTCAGGGCTTCGGCCTGGGTCGGGTTGACCTTGCCCGGCATGATCGATGATCCCGGCTCGTTCGCGGGCAGAACCAGTTCACCAAGCCCGCAACGCGGCCCGGAACCCAGCAGACGGATATCATTGCCGATCTTCATCAGCGACGTCGCCAGAACGTTCAGCACACCCGACATCTCGACACAGGCATCGTGGGCGGCAAGGGCTTCGAATTTGTTGGCCGCCGTTTCGAATTTCAGGCCGGTGATATCGGATACCTGTTTGGCAAATTCGACGTCAAAGCCCTTTGGCGCGTTAAGGCCGGTGCCAAGGGCCGTCCCGCCCTGTGCCAGTTTGCGAAGCCGGACCAGCGCATCATCAATGCGATCAAGGCCAAGCGCGATCTGGGCGGCATAGCCCGAAAATTCCTGCCCCAAAGTCAGGGGCACCGCATCCTGCATATGGGTGCGGCCGATTTTGACGATATCGGCAAAGGCTTCGACCTTGGCATCCAGCGCACTTCGAAGATGGGCCAGGGCCGGTTTCAGGTTTTCTTCGATCTCGACCACAGCCGCGATATGCATGGCGGCGGGGAAGCTGTCATTGGACGACTGCCCGCGATTGACATGATCGTTGGGATGAACCGGATCACGTTTTCCCATCGGCCTGCCAAGGATTTCGCACGCACGGTTGGCGATGACCTCGTTGGCATTCATGTTGGTCTGCGTACCACTGCCGGTCTGCCAGACGACAAGCGGGAAGTGATCAAGAAGCTTGCCATCGGCGACTTCGCGCGCGGCGGCCTCGATTGCCTCGGCAAGGTTGGCATCCAGATTGCCAAGGGCAGCATTGGCGCGTGCGGCGGCCAGTTTCTGGATCCCGAACGCCCGGATCAGGGCATCGGGCATCCGTTCGCCGCCAATGCGGAAGTTCTGTTTGGATCGCTGGGTCTGCGCCCCCCAATACCGGTCCGCAGGCACATCGATGCTGCCCATGGTGTCCTGTTCGGTGCGGGTGGTCACTGGATTGGTCACGATAGAAATCCTCCGTGTCAGAAAACATACTGACCGGGGCGGGAACCCGGCTGGCAATTATCTTTTGCCGTTCCCGAATATGGGCGCAAATGATCGTTCGCGCAAAGTCACTATGTTGAAAAAATGCAGTTTTATCGTCAGCGATAAAATATCAGCCGGCGATTGCCCCCTGATCTGCGGAAACATTGTCCTGCCATGCGACAATCTGAACGCCGATGCGATCAAGATGGGATAGCAGTTTTTCAGGCGGCAAACGATCGGTGATCACCCCGGTCAGGGCTTCGAGCGGTGCGATGTTTTCAAGGTAACGCTGATCGAATTTGGTGTGATCGACCATCAGCCAGGTTTCATCGGACCGTTCCATCATGGCGCGCTTGACCGCAACCGCGCGACGGTTAACGTCACTGAACCCCTGCCATGCAACACCCGATGCCCCGATAAAGGCCTTGTTGGCGTGGAAACGGCGCAGGAATTCGACGGTATCATTGCCGTAAACCGCATTTTCACGTGGATCGAACTGCCCCGGGCACATGATGACGTCATCAATCACCGCCTGTTCGCCCATGCCATGCACCACCGCATAGCAATTGGTCAGAACCGTGCGCCGCAATGCGCCGGGATTCTGGGCCATATAGGGGGCAAGCTGACTGACGGTGGAACCGGCATCGATCATGATCACGTCACCCGGCCGGATTATGGTTCCGGCCATGATGCCGATCCGTTCGAACCCGGCAACCGCGGTCATCTGGCGTTGGGCCAGATCGGGTTGATGGCCCATCGGTTGTGCCGATGCGCCGCCAAATTCGCGCTTGATCAGGCCATTTTCGCTGAGCGCATCAAGATCACGGCGAATTGTTTCAGTTGCCACATCGAATCGCTCCGCCAATGTGGCAACTCTCACATGCGGATGGATTTGCAGCTCCTGAAGAATGCGCTGCTGACGTTCTTTTTTTCCGATACGCAAAGACGCTCTCTCCCCTGAATACCTTTGATCACACCTCATTCCGGCAAGGTTAGCAGCAATCTTTGTAACCATTTGTTACAGTTTTGTGTTGCTTTTCCAACTTTTTGACCTTCTATAATGTTGATAAAAGCAACAATAAAACCAACAAAACCACATTAAAAATGGCGCTTTACCAGCGTTTACAGGGAAGAAAGGTTCGACCACATGTTTTCACATGCGAAAAAAACAGACTTTTTGAAAGTTTCTACGGTACTTGCCGCCATCGGCATGATGAGCTTTGGCAGCACCCAGGCATATGCGGCCGATGATTGCATCGCACGCGGCGATCTTGACCAGATGTATTGCGATATGGATGGCGATCTGGTCGCCGATGCACCGGCTGCCGATCAGCAGGTTGACCCGGACACCCTCGTATTTGCCTATACCCCGGTCGAAGACCCGGCGGTTTACGCCGATATCTGGGAGCCGTTCCTTGAACATCTTGAAAAAGTAACCGGCAAGGATGTCCATTTCTTTGCGGTTCAGTCGAATTCCGCCGAAGTCGAAGCCATGCGCAGCGGCCGTCTGCATGTTGCCGGTTTCTCGACCGGGCCGACCCCGTTTGCGGTCAACCTTGCCGGTGCGGTTCCGTTTGCCCTGATGGGGGCGGATGATGGCCGTTTTGGTTATACCTTGCAGCTTTATACCCGGGTTGACAGCGGCATCAATTCGCTTGCCGATCTTAAGGGCAAACGTGTTGCGCACACCTCCCCGACCTCGAACTCGGGCAACCTGGCACCGCGCGCTCTTCTGCCCGGTCAGGGCATCGTCCCGGAACAGGATTACGAAGTCGTCTATTCCGGTTCGCACGACCAGTCGATGCTGGGCGTTGTCGCCGGTGACTATGACGCCGCCCCGGTCGCATCCGAAGTGGTTGAACGTATGGCCCAGCGTGATCTGTACGATCCGGCTGACGTCAAAATCCTTTATGAAAGCAAGCCGTTCCCGACCACTTCGTTCAACTATGCCTATAACCTGAAGCCCGAACTGATCGAAAAGATCAAGGAAGCCTTCTTTACCTTCGACATGAAGGGCACGGCACTTGGCGAAGAATTCAAGGGTGTCACCAAATTCGTACCGGTCACCTATCAGAAAGACTGGGACGTCATTCGTGAAATCCAGGCTGCCAACGGTGTGAAATACACCCCGGACAACCTGAAGTAATCCCTTTTTTCAAACTGCTGCTGCCGGGATCGATTTTCGGTCCCGGTAGTCTTTTTTCAAGGTATCGTGATGCTGCGTATCAAAGATCTGGTCAAACGCTATGGCAAGGATGAGGCCGTTCTCAAGGACCTGAACCTTGAAGTTCCGGGCGAAAGCGTCGTTGCCATCATTGGGGCATCGGGCGCTGGTAAAAGCACGCTTTTGCGCTGTATTAACCGTCTGGTCGAACCGACATCGGGCTCGATTGACCTTAACGGCACCGAACTGACGACTTTGTCGGGTGGCGAGTTGCGTCTGGCGCGTCGTCGTATCGGCATGATTTTTCAGGGTTTCAACCTGATCAACCGTTTGACGGTGATGGAAAATGTTCTGTCGGGACGGTTGGGATATGTCCCGACCTGGCGCGCCATGACGCGCAATTTCCCCCAAAGCGACATTGATCGTGCGTTTCAATTGATGGAACGTGTCGGCATTGCCCATTATGCCAACAAACGCGCCGATGAATTATCGGGTGGCGAACGCCAGCGCGTCGGCGTCGTTCGTGCCTTGATGCAGGAACCTGAAATCCTGCTGGCCGATGAACCGACCGCGTCGCTTGACCCCAAAACATCCCGACAGATCATGGAATTGCTGCGTGCGCTTGCATCCGAGCTGCACCTGCCGGTTCTGATCAATATCCACAATGTCACCGAGGCCAAGGAATATACCCAGCGCATCGTCGGCATGCGGTTTGGTCGCATCATCTTTGACAGTGTGCCGACCGACCTTACCCAGGATGCCATGGATGAAATCTATGCCGGGGTTCCGGCAGAAGAACGCGGCGAAACCGGGGATGCGGAATCCCTGCGCGAGGTGGTATCATAATGACCAGCTCCGTTGAAAAAACAACGGGCCATCGCACTTGGAAAAAGCCGCCCTTTATCGCCAATCCGGCGATACGCTGGGCGATTATTCTTGGCGTATTGGCCTATGTCGTGTGGGCGGTCTCCAGCCTGCCCTTTAACTGGGAACGTATTCAGGAAGGCATTCCGCGCGCCATCCGTATTTTCAAGGGCGCTTTCCCGCCGGACATGATCCGGGGTGAACTGGTGTTGCAGGGTTTTCTTGAAAGCATCAAGATCGCCATCGTTGCAACCCTTGCCGGTGTGATGCTCAGCGTGCCGATTGCCTTTGCCGCCGCATCCAATATTGCGCCCAAATGGCTTTATAACATCGGGCGTGCCACGATCATTATCGCACGCAGTTTCCATCCGGTGATCGTTGCCATCCTGTTCGTCAAGGCGGTCGGTTTTGGTCCGCTGGCGGGGATTTTGACCCTGACGATCTATTCCATCGGTTTCGTTGCCAAAATGCTGGCCGAACGGATCGAGGAAATCGACTGGGGCCAGGTCGAAGCCATCCGGGCGGCCGGGGGCGGGACATTCATCACCATGCTTTATGCCGTGATCCCGCAAATCATGCCCCGCCAGATCGGTCTTTCGATCTATCAGCTTGACAGTAACCTGCGTGCATCCGCCGTGGTCGGCATTGTGGGTGCGGGCGGGATCGGATCGACCCTGATGAATGCGTTTCGGCGCTATGACTATGACTTCGCGCTTGCGATCACGCTTTGCATTATCGGCGTCATCCTGATCAGCGAAGCCATAAGCGGCCGGATCCGGAGGAACATATGGTAACGACAACAAAAAACACCGGACCGGACGCCATCGCCGAACGCGAATGGTCACGCTATACCCCCAAACAACGCTGGCTGCGCTTTGCCATGTATGGCGGTGTCGTGCTGGCAACGGTCTGGTCGCTTTCGACGATCAACATCATCTGGCCGTGGCTTTGGGATGCCCCGCAACAGATGGGCGATCTTTTTTCGCGCATGTATCCGCCGTCGCTTAATGATTGGGAAATGATCGCCATCACGTTGCTTGAAACCGTCAATATTGCGACGATTGCAACGTTTTTTGCGGTGTTCCTTTCCTTGCCGATTGCCCTGATTGCGGCGCAAAACACCACGCCCAACAAACTGACGCTGTGGATCGGCCGGTTCATTCTGGTGTCGTCGCGGTCGGTCAATACCATCATCTGGGCGCTGCTGTTTGTGGCGATTTTCGGCCCCGGCGTGATGGCCGGTATTCTGGCGATTATTTTCCGTTCGATCGGCTTTATCGGCAAATTGCTGGGCGAGGCGATCGAGGAAATCGACCGGGCCCCGATCGAGGCGCTTGAGTCCGTCGGCGCATCGCGGTTCAAAATCCTGATTTACGGGGTTGTGCCACAGGTCATGCCGACTTTCTTTGCGGTGTCGATCCTGCGTTGGGACATCAATCTGCGTGAAAGTACGGTTCTGGGTCTGGTCGGGGCTGGCGGGATCGGTATCGTCCTGCAAGGCGCGATTGACACCTTTGCCTGGCAGACGGTTGCCACCATTCTTCTGGCGATCATCGGTCTTGTGATCGTGGGCGAGGCTTTGGCGGCCTGGCTGCGCAAAAAGGTGATCTGACGTGTCTGAACATTACGACCTTCTGGTCGTAGGCGGCGGCATCAATGGTGCGGGTATTGCCCGTGATGCCGCCGGTCGCGGTCTGTCCGTCCTTCTGGTCGAACAGCGCGATCTTGCCTCGGCCACGTCTTCATCCTCGACCAAACTGATCCATGGCGGTTTGCGGTATCTTGAACATTACGAATTCCGGCTGGTGCGCGAAGCCTTGCAGGAACGCGAAGTTCTGCTTGCGGCCGCCCCGCATATCATCTGGCCACTGACCTTCGTTCTGCCGCACCATAAAGGGCTTCGGCCCAAATGGATGCTGCGGGCCGGGTTGTTTCTTTATGACCATCTGGCAAAGCGCAAACGCCTGCCCGGATCCCGTGCGCTATCCCTGAACGGCACGAAAGAAGGCAAACCGCTTCTGGACCAGTTCACCAGCGGCTTTTCCTATTCCGATTGCTGGGTTGATGATGCGCGGCTTGTCGTGCTGAACGCCCTTGATGCGCAGGCACGCGGGGCGGTGATCAAAACCCGGACGCGCTGTGCCGCCCTTGTGCGCGGAACGGATGGCTGGACCGCGACACTGCAATCCGAAGACGGCAAAGAAACCAGCGTTTCGGCGCGCGCCGTGGTCAATGCCGCCGGCCCTTGGGTGACCGAAATGGTCAACCGTGCCGGGCTTGGCGACAAGGCCGCGGGGTTGCGGCTGGTCAAGGGCAGCCATTTTGTCGTGCCGCGCATTCACCCGCATGATCATTGCTATATCTTCCAGAACGGGGACGGCCGCATTGCCTTTGCCATCCCCTATCAGCGGGACTACACCCTGATCGGGACGACGGATGTGCCCTATGACGGCGATCCGGCCGAGGTGAAGATCAATGATGACGAAATCGATTACCTGCTTGATCTGGTCAATGGCTATCTGGCCACACCGTTAACGCGGGCCGATATCGTTTGGGATTATGCCGGTGTCAGGCCGCTTTATGATGACAAGAACAGCAACGCATCGGCGGTGACGCGTGATTACGTGTTTGATCTGGATACCGGGGACGGCGACGCCCCCGCCATCCTGTCGATCTATGGCGGGAAAATCACCACCTATCGCCGGTTGGCCGAACATGCCCTGCAAAAGCTTTGTCCGGTTCTGGGCAATGATGCATCCGACTGGACCGCGACATCGGTTCTGCCAGGCGGGGATATCGCCGATGGCAATTTCGACCGGTTCCTGGCCGGTGTCAGGACAAAGTTGAACTGGCTGCCCGAACAGATCGCCCATCGCTGGGCGCGCTGTTATGGCACACGCCTGTTTGACATTGCACCGGATGCCACGGCCATTGGTGATCTGGGTCGGGAAGTTGCGCCGAACCTGTTTGAGGCAGAACTGCGTTTCCTGATGACGCAGGAATGGGCGAGGTCCGCCGAGGATGTTCTTTGGCGACGGACCAAGCTTGGCCTTGGCATGGAAGAAAGCGATATCAACGCGGTTCGGGACTGGTTTGCAAACAGCGCGGATCAACTTGCCGCACAGTAAGTAACCGGCAACCGGTTACTTGCGCAGATCATCCCATTTGACGAATTCGTGGGCGATGAAATCTTCCATCATCGCCCGCCACATCCGTTCGGCCATGTCTTCGTCAAAGCCATCAATGCGGCACTGGGCACGGACCTTGGTAATCACGTCCTCGATCCGGTCTTCGTCACGCACGGCATCCCGGGTCGGTTTGATGCGCGCGGCCTGTTCGATATAGTTCAACCGTTCCGCCATCAGCGCCACCAGAAGCCTGTCCACCCGGTCCAC
Organism: Thalassospira permensis NBRC 106175; assembly: GCF_000714555.1. NCBI lineage: Bacteria > Pseudomonadati > Pseudomonadota > Alphaproteobacteria > Rhodospirillales > Thalassospiraceae > Thalassospira > Thalassospira permensis. The sequence continues at coordinate 14,523 of NZ_AUNC01000032.1, forward strand.
ATTCGCACGTACATCGGACATGGTTTCGCAAGGGTTGGCTTTGGTCGTCATCACGGCAGAACTTTCATTATTCACGAAAAGTGAAAAATGGCGGTGATTATTCACCGCCACTTCACAATGTCTAATAGGCGTATTCCCGGAACAGCGGATCAACCGATCCGTTCCATTCGGTTTCATATTTATCGAGGAATTCCTCGGCCAGGGTACGGCCGCTTTCGGCGACGTCTTCGAGGCTGTCGAGGAAATGGCTTTCATCGTCGCCATAGGCATCCATGCGACCGCGCGCCTTAAGCCCCTGTTTGGAGACGGCCAGCACATCCTTGGCGAGGTCCTGAACGGTGCCGTTCCTGAACTTCGTGGCAAGGGCGGTACGCGGCACATCGTCGCGAAGGGCTTCGCGTTCGGCGTGGCTGAGATCCTTGATGAGATCCCATGCCGCATCCAGTGCCGCGTCATCATACAACAGACCAACCCACAGGGCCGGAAGGGCGCAGATGCGTTTCCACGGGCCACCATCCGCGCCGCGCATTTCAAGGAATTTCTTGAGACGCACTTCGGGGAAGGCTGTCGTCATGTGATCGGACCAGTCATTCATCGTCGGGCGTTCACCCGGCAGAACGTCAAGCTTTCCGGCCATGAAATCACGGAACGATTTGCCTGCGGCATTGATGTATTTGCCATCGCGATAAACGAAATACATCGGCACATCGAGCATGTAATCGACATAGCGTTCAAAGCCAAAACCGTCTTCGAACACGAAGGGCAGCATGCCGCAACGATCCGGGTCGGTATCGGTCCAGACATGGGATCGTGAAGACAGATAGCCACTTGGTTTGCCATCCACGAACGGGGATGCGGCAAAAAGGGCGGTCGCAACCGGCTGAAGCGCCAGCGACGTTCTGAATTTCTTGATCATGTCGGCTTCGGAGGCGAAATCCAGATTGACCTGAATGGTCGAGGTGCGAAGCATCATGTCCAGACCAAGATTGCCGACCTTGGGCATATAGTCGCGCATGATCGCGTAGCGGCCCTTGGGCATCCACGGGATATCCTTGCGTTCCCATTTCGGCTGATGGCCGACACCAAGCATTTCAATATCAAGATCACCGCAAATTTCGCGGATTTCATGAAGATGCTGATGCACTTCACCACAGGTCTGGTGAATGTTTTTAAGCGGCGCACCAGACAATTCGATCTGCCCGCCAGGTTCAAGCGAAACGGAACAGTTATCCTTGGTTAGCGCAATCACATTGCCGTTTTCAATGATCGGTTCCCAATCAAAGCGTTCGGCAAGCTGTGTCAGAAGGGTCTTTACCCCCCGTTCGCCTTCATACGGGATCGGGCGAAGATCGTTACGGGTAAAGGCGAATTTTTCGTGTTCTGTGCCGATGGCCCAGTCTTTTTTCGGTGTACAACCGGACTCGAACCATTCGACAAGCTGACGACGGCTTTCGATGACCGGGCTGTCGCCGGTGGAGGCGCTGACAGTCATAAGGGCTTCCCCTAATCTCTCGTGACCGGAGGTATCGACCAGTCGCCGATGCGATCCTGAAACACGGACAAAGCAGCAATTGCCGCAGTTTCGGCCCGCAAGATACGCGGACCAAGGCTTACAGGCGTTGCAAAAGGCTGTTTGCGGATGCGTTCAATTTCGTCGGCGCTAAAGCCGCCTTCGGGTCCAATCACGATTGCATGGTTAACAACATTGTCGTTGTCGATAGCCGAGCCAGCGCCCTTTGCCAATAGCTGACTTAGCACTTCACCAATTGGTGAGCCTGATCCTGTCTCGTCACAGAACAATAAATGCCGGTTTTCCGGCCAGTCCGCGAGCCAATCAAGCAATTTTACCGGCGGCACAATTTCAGGCACGCTGAGGCGTTCGCATTGTTCGGCGGCCTCGATCACCTGGGCCTGCAGACGATCAAGGCGCACCTTGTCGGTAATGCCATGTGCGGTGACAATCGGTTGAAGCGTGCCGACCCCCATTTCGACCGACTTTTCGATCAGAAAATCAAGGCGCTGCTTTTTGATCGGGGCAAAAGCCAGGATCGGGCCGCGTTCGACAATCTGGTCACGCAATTGCCGTTCGGCGGTCACCGTGCCCTTCTTTTTGCGAAGGTGGTCGATGGTCGCCAGCCATTCGCCATCAAGACCATTAAATATCTTGATGGGCGTTCCGGGCTTGAGGCGCATCACATGTTCAAGGTAATGAGACTGTTCAGGTGCGAGTTCGATCTCGCATCCCGGCGTGATAGGATCGGAAACGAAAAGGCGTTGCCGGGCGCGGGTGGCGTCATCTGTCATATATGTCCCCAGGCCGGTTATTCGGCGAAGTTCAGTTTGTTAAAGAGTTACATAGGCCAATTATGTCACAGGTCAACCAACCGATACAGAACACGAAGAACGATATGCCGTCTGATGGCTGGATCGACCGGTTCGCGCCGTTGGCCAGTCGGCCGTATCTTAAGCTGGCACGACTTGACCGACCGATTGGCACATGGCTTCTGCTTTTGCCTTGCTGGTGGTCAACCGCCATGGCAAGCAACGGCGCGCCCAGCCTATTGATGATGGTTTATTTTGCCATTGGTGCATTGATCATGCGCGGGGCCGGTTGCGTCGTCAACGATCTGGCGGATCGGAATTTTGACGGCAAGGTCGAACGCACGGCAACCCGCCCGATTCCCAGCGGCCAGGTCAAGGTCTGGCAGGCAATCGCGTTTCTGGGTCTTTTGCTTCTGATCGGGCTTGCCATTCTGGTGCAGTTCCGGATCGAGGCGATCATTGTCGGTATCTGTTCCCTGCCGCTTGTCATTACCTATCCGTTCATGAAGCGCATTACCTATTGGCCGCAGGCGGTTCTGGGGCTGACATTCAACTGGGGGGCGCTTGTCGGCTGGGCGGCTGTCACCGGCACCGTCGCACCGGCGGCGGTTGCGATGTATGTTGCGGGCTTCTTCTGGACGCTTGGTTACGACACCATTTATGCCCATCAGGACAAGGATGACGATATCAAGATCGGGGTAAAGTCACTTGCCCTTCGGCTTGGCGATGCAACACCGCGATGGGCGATGGGGTTTTATACCGTAACCACCCTTTTGCTGGGTGTTTCGGGTGTGCTGGCCGGGTTGCACTGGATTTACTTCCCGCTTCTGGCACTGGCGTGTTTGCATCTGGCGTGGCAGGTTGCCACGGTCAAACTTGATGATTCCGCGAACTGCCTGAAACGGTTTAAATCAAACCGTGATTTCGGTTTGATGGTGCTGGCTGCCATCATCATTGCCAATCTGGTGGGAACCGGGCTTTAGTTTAGGCCCGCATACGGGCTGATCCATCCTTCATCTGCACCATTATCGAAAGACCGCCCATGATTGCACCGCTTGCCCTGATGATTGCCGGATTGATCCTTGCGGGTGTCGGGGCGCAATGGTTTGCATGGCGGGCCGGTATTCCGGCAATCGTGTTGCTGTCCATCGTCGGCCTGCTGCTGGGACCGGGAACCGATCTGATTGATCCGGTCAATGATTTCGGTACATTATTGCAGCCGCTTGTTGCGGTGGCGGTCGCGGTGATCCTGTTTGAAGGCGGGCTTGCGCTTGATTTTCGGGAACTGACGCACAGTGTCAGCGGTGTGATCCGCCTGACCACCGTTGCCCCGCTTGTGGCGTGGCTACTGGGTGCGGGGGCGGCGCATTATCTGGCCGATCTTTCATGGCCGGTGGCGGCCCTGTTTGGCGGGATCATGATCGTGACCGGCCCGACGGTGATTGCACCGCTGTTGCGTCATGCCCGATTGTCCAAGCGCCCGGCGACGCTTCTGAAATGGGAAGGCATCGTGAATGACCCTATCGGGGCCCTGTTTGCGGTGCTGGCCTACGAAGTCATTGCCGCCAGTCAGCATGGCAACGGGTTTGGCGCAGCCGTTGGTCATCTGGCGATCAACATTCTGCTGGCGGTTCTGATCGGCCTGGCGTTTGGTCTGGGGACGGTTCAGATTTTCAAGCGTGGCTGGATTCCCGAATTCCTGAAAGCCCCGCTTGTTCTTGGCGTGCTTCTGACCTGCTTTGCCGGGGCCAATGAAATTCAGGAAGAAAGCGGATTGCTGGCCGTAACCGTGCTGGGCCTGACAATTGGCAATGCCCATTTGCTGGCGATTGATGAAATCCGCCGGTTCAAGGAAACCCTGACGGTTATTCTGGTGTCCAGCGTGTTCATCATCCTGACCGCGACGCTTGAATGGTCGATGATTACCGAACTGACATGGGGGCATGGGCTTTTTGTTCTGGCCATGCTGTTTATCGTGCGGCCGGTTTCGGTGATCGGGTCGCTGGCCTTTTCAAGGGTGAGCTGGAAAGAACGGCTTCTGGTTGGCTGGATCGCGCCGCGCGGGATTGTGGCGGTCGCGGTTTCCGGCCTGTTCGGGACCGAACTTGTCGAACTTGGTTATGCCGACGGGGCACTTTTGATCCCGCTGGCCTTTGCCATGGTGTTTTCGACCGTGGTGCTGCATGGCTTTTCCATCCGGCCCATGGCCCGCCAGCTTGATCTGGCGGTCAAAGGACCGCCGGGTGTTCTGATTGTCGGTGCGCATCGATGGACGATTGATTTCGCAAAACGCCTTGTCGAGCTTGATATTCCGGTGGTGGTTGCCGACAGCCGCTGGCACAGCATGCGTCTGGCGCGCGAGGCCGGATTGCCAACCTATTACGGGGAAGTGCTTTCGGAAGTTTTCGAACATCACCTTGATACTTCATCGCTTGGCACGCTGATCGCGACCACGGACAACGATGCCTATAACACGCTGGTCTGTACTGATTTCGCGCCGGAATTTGGCCGCCGCGCCGTTTTTCAGACCGGCATGCACGGATCGCCCGAAGACCCGAAACGCCATAGCCAGACATTGGGCGGGTTGCCCCTGTTTTCCGAACCGATGACAACCGACGACATCCGGGAGGATTTCCGGCATGGTGCCGAAATCCGGCAAACCCGTCTGACCGACGAATTCGGCTGGGACGATTTCATTGACGTTCAGGGATGCGAACCACCGGTCATCGCCCTTGTCCGCGGGGCGCAGCTTCATATGGGGCCCGATATGCCAAAGGCAAAGCCGCGTGATATTTTGCTGTATCTTGGCCGCAATGCCCAGAACAGCCAGAAGCCTGACGAAAACCCGAAGGCGACTTCGCTTGCGCCCGAGGCACAAAGCAAGTAAGCCCCGGCAATCCGTTTCACCCCGATATGGGCCGATCATGACCGATAATGTTTTCGCCGATGCCTTGGTCCCCGAAGTCGACGATCCGCAGTTTGCCGATCTGATCGACACCTTTACCGTACCGGCACGGGTGCCATTAGCGCCCGAAATCGAAATGTATCTGGCCACCCATATCACGCCACTTTGGCAGGCGACCGAGGATATCCTTGGCGTGCTGGATATCCCGCCACCCTATTGGGCGTTTGCGTGGCCGGGCGGACAGGCGATTACGCGATATATCCTTGATCATCCGGAATTGGTGCGCGGCAAAAAGGTTCTGGATTTTGCGTGCGGCGGCGGCATGCAGGCGATTGCGTGTGTCATGGCCGGTGCGGACAGCATTCTGGCAAACGACATTGATCCGGTGGCGATTACGGCAACCCGCCTGAACGCCGAACGCAATGGTGTTAGGTTTGAAACAACCACCGAAAACTTTGTCGGCACGCAATCGGCAACCCGTCGCTGGGATGTGATTTTTGCCGGTGATGTCTGCTATCAGCAGGATATGGCCAATGCGGTATTGCAATGGCTGATGGGCGAGGCGCGGCTTGGCACGCGGGTCATTCTTGCCGATCCGGGCCGGACATATGCCCCGACGCATAATATCGACGAACTTGAAACCTATGACGTGCCAGTCGATGTCGCGGTCGAGGATGTCGACACCAAATTCACCCGTATCTGGCAGCTTTTGCCAGATCGCGATAAATAGCCCGTCCTCGTCAGGCACGAAGTACCAATATGAAAACGCGCGCAAGGATGTCTTGCGCGCGTTTTCTATTTCTCGATCGGCTCCGGTTCGAAGCCCGGTTCAGCCTTCAACGACGCGATAACGGCAGTTGCAGTTATCAACGTGCTGCCATGCCAGTTTCGACCAAGCCTTTTCGGCATCCTTGAAGGTCGCAAACGGGCCGTGGCGTTCTTCTTCGCCGCCGACCGGCTTTTCGAAATCGGTGGTTTCGTATTCGCCACCGACAACCCAGTATTCTTCAAGGCGTTCGATGCGGTAACGCGAATTGGCGTCGTCAACCGACTGCCAGGCCATTTTGGACCATTCTTTTTCCGCGTCTTCGAAGCTGCCAAACGGACCGACTTTGGTTTCTTCGCCGATCGGCTTGTCAAAACCGGTATCCTGATAGGTGCCCCCGATAACCCAGTACTTGGCCATCTGTGCGTCCTTCATGCTTTGGTGAATGTCGACAGGCCGTGCAGGGTGGTGCTGCGCAACCCGGTTTCCTGCCCTTGTATAACCAAATCCGTCTGCGACCGACACCACCAATTTGGTCAATATTGCCATTCAGTCGACGCATGGGCGACCAGAAGGCGACAATTTTCCCAGACTGCTGACAAAGTCCTC
>NZ_AUNC01000033.1:0-21088 GCF_000714555.1 Thalassospira permensis NBRC 106175
GGCGGGATTTGTGTGTCTGCCATGCCGCAACGCCGTTGCCCTTGGGGTGAGGTGTGTTTTGGGGCAACCGGGAGCGAGCAGCGTTTGTTCGAGGCAGCAGGGTTCGGTTCGCGGCCCCTCTGGTTGGTGGCGTTTAGCAATTGATCAAAACTGTCATTCCGGGCGCAGCGAAGCGCAGACCCGGAATCCATGCCCCGTTGAAAGAGACTGGATTGCCGCCGTCGCGGGAATGACGGTCTGATTGGGAATGACGATCAGGTCGGGAAGGCTTTGCCCGCAATCGGAAAAGCCCGGCACAAGGACCGGGCTTTGATTTTCAGATGATGTAGTGGATGCCGCATTCGGTTTTGTCCTGCCCGGCCCAGCGACCGGCACGGACATCGGTTGAATTGGGATCAACCCGATCCGTGCATGGCATGCAGCCAATCGACAGGAAGCCTTCGGCTTCCAGCGGATGGTGTGGCAGGGCGCGGTTTTCAAAGATATCTTCGATGTCAGCCCGGTTATAACCGGCCAGCGGATTGATCTTGATCCGGGTGCCGGCGGTTTCGATCACGGGTAATTGCCCGCGTTCGCCACCGTGGAAGCGTTTGCGACCGGTCAGCCACGCGTCATAGCCCTTGAGCGCACGTTGCAGTGGTTCGACCTTGCGCAGATAGCAGCATTTGGCGGTATCCGTGGCAAACAGCATGCCGTTGGGATCATCCGCCGCCAGAAGCGTTTCATCCGGGCGCATGATCTGGATATTGGTCAGGCCAAGCTGATCAACGAGCTGTTCACGATAGCGATGGGTTTCGCCAAACAGCTTGCGGGTATCAAGGAAAATCACCGGCAGGTTGGGATCGACCTCGGACACGAGGGCAAGCAGAGCCGCGGCCTCTGTCCCAAACGACGAGGTCATGGTGATTTTGCCCTGGAATTCCTCGTGCACCATCGGTTCGATCAGGGATATCCCCTGCAAGTGGCCGTATCGCGACAGCAGATCGGCCGCGCGGACCTCGGCCTCCTCGACCGACATAGAGCCGCCGGTGACAATGTCTTCTTCGCGCATGACAGTCATCACAACCATCCCCGACGGTCGATATAATCGTCCGTCATTTTCAGGAGCTGTTTCATATCCGCCCCTTCGGCCTTCCATTTTTCACGCTGACCGGAAAGCTCGCGCAGGCGCTGATCCCATTTGGGCACCAGCCAGTTTTCAATCGCACGGCGGATACGACCGGCCAGACGCGGGCTGTGCCCGTTGGTCGACACCGTAATCATCAAATCACCGCGCGTTACCCGCGCTGGCGAGAAAAAATCACAGTATTCCTTGACGTCCTCGACATTGGCAATCGTGCCGACGGCCTTGGCGATGGCGGCCAGCTCGGCGGCCTTTTCATGCGGCAAATCGACAATAAACAGGATTGCAGCCGCGTTGACATCGGCCGAATTCGGGAGATAGCGGTGCAGCCGGTCGCCGGCCTGGTCCACCAGTTCGGCAATCGGGTCTTCGGCATAAACGGTGACGTATCTCGCCCCATCACCGTCAAGCTGGCGCAAACGGTTCAGGGTTGCCTGACCGTTGCCCACCAGCGCGACCGAAAGCCGCGCAAGGTCCAGATTGATGGGAAACATCGTCGATCCTCAAAAGAAAGTTTCTGTTGGTTGATTAAGACTATGATTGTGTATATCGGACAATTCAATACATTTTTTATGTGTTTTATATTTATAGAACACTATTTATTGCGAAAATAGGTTTCGTGATCCGGCCCCGATGACGGCCGTAAAAGCATTACGGTGAAGCTTTTCCTGCACTTTTTAAAATTTCATCCTATATTGGGCCCGAAATCATGCGCCCGCACGACAAAGAGATCCCGCCGATGTCCCCGATTGAGCATACCAGCAGCGTTTCATCCGCCCTGCCCCACCCCGCCGCCATAGCCCCCATCCCGCACAGGAATGTTGCGATGTGGCTGTTTTTTGTGGCGGCCATGGTGTTCATCATGGTGGTGATTGGTGGCCTGACGCGATTGACCGAGTCCGGGCTTTCCATCGTGGAATGGCGGCCGTTTACCGGGATCGTCCCGCCGATGAACGAGGCGGACTGGATGGCGCTTTATCAGCAATACAGCCAGTATCCTGAATTCCAGAAGATCAATGCCTGGATGTCGGTCGAGGATTTCAAATCGATCTTCTGGCTGGAATTCATTCACCGGCTTTGGGGCCGGTTGATTGGCGTTGTGTTCTTTGTGCCCTTCGTCTGGTTCCTTGCCAAAAAATCCATTGATGGCGCGACCAAATGGAAGCTTTGGGGCCTGTTCATCCTTGGCGGGTTACAGGGTGCGATGGGCTGGTACATGGTCATGAGCGGCCTTGTCGACCGCCCGGATGTCAGCCAGTACCGCCTGACCGCGCATTTCGGTCTGGCGCTGGTGATTTTCATCGCGTTGATGTGGGTCGGGCTTAACCAGTATGCGCCGCGCGGCATTTCAACCCATGCCTCAAAACGCGGCTGGCAGCTTCTGGCGCTGATCGTGTTTACCGCGCTTTCGGGCGGCTTTGTGGCCGGGATCAATGCCGGACATACCTATAACACCTTCCCGCTGATGGACGGGCAACTGATCCCCGACGGGCTGTTTGTCTATAGCCCCGCATGGCTGGCCCCGTTTGAAGACCATATGACGGTGCAGTGGGATCACCGGTGGCTGGCGAAACTGACCTTTATCGCGGTGCTTCTGTTCTGGTGGCGGGCCGGGAAATGGAACCTGTCACCGCAGCAGCGCCTTGCCACCCATCTGGTTCTGGCGGCGGTTTGCCTGCAGGTGACATTGGGGATTTCAACACTGCTTTCCGTCGTCTGGTTGCCGCTGGGTGTGGCGCATCAGGCGGGGGCGGTGGTGCTTGTGGGGGCGATGACTTATGCGGTTTACAGGTTGTCGGGGGATCGGGACGCCTGAAGGGGCTCGATACCAGAACATGTGTGCCCCAAAAGCCGATGCTAAAAAATAAATCTGGCCCCTTTTTACCCTAGACTAGCGAAGCCACTGATGGGCCCAAACGATGATTTTTGCAAAGAGTTCATTGGCCAGCTGAAACTCGGCATAGGAGATTATCATGAGCTCTAATAGCGGAAGCTTCAATGACCTTGAATCACGCTATGCCAAAATCCGAGAGGGAAACCGACAAGCAATTATCGAGAATGATATCGTTGTCGACCCTCTGCCTCAGCCAGGCGAACTTCGCTGGGGAATAAGCACTGTGTTCAGGCCGAAGTTAAGCGCAGAACTTTGGAGAGATATTGCGGACCTGCGAAATACCATGGGTGAGGTCCACGCTGCGTATGACCCAAACAGCGTTCATGTCACTGTCCGTTCGAATGAAGGTTTCCGGGCGAACATCGTCGCTAACGATTCAGATGTGGCCGGATACGCTGATGCTATGAAAGCTGTCATAGAGGGCCACCAGCCGTTTGAAGTCACATTCAAAGGTATGATTGGCGTAAGAACCGGTGTGCTACTTTGCGGGTATCCTCATTTTGACCTCATCGAACTGAGGAAGAAATACTTCCTCGAGCTTGAGGCGCGGAACCTTGTTCGTCCGGGACCTGAGCCTACGATTGAGAATGTGCGAAACACTTGTCACGCCAGTATGCTCATGTTTTCTGAGCCGCTATCTGACGCAAAGATGTTTACTGCACACCTTGATAAATTGGTAAATCGAGACTACGGCACAGTAGTCATCGAAGAATTCGATATAGTCTCTTACTCTCGCACCCTCAGTCAGATTAAGACTGTCACGCATGCTACAGTTCCGGTAAGCAAAGTTAAGAAAAGCTCATTCTGATGAGCCTTAGAAGTTGCGCGAGCAAAAGGAGACAGATTTAATTAATTAGCGTTCTACTATTCAGCTCAGGATAGAGCTGCATCGGTTACGTAGTCTGCAACATGACCGTCCGGCGAACCAACTCTCGACGGTATGAAGGTATCACATTATGCTCTGGCCTGAGCGTAATGCCAGAGCAGAAGTTCATGCCCTCGTTTTGGTATCGGCAACGGTGTAAGCGGCCCTAGGCACAATGGCTTGGTAGCCAAGAATCAGCTTCGCATAACTCTTTGCAGCCCCCCCAAGCTTATGCGTTTTCAAATCCACCAAAGGCATCCCGCACGATATTCTCCAGCATAGACACTTCCGTATCTGTCAAAGCTTCAAATTCATTGCTTCGGCGACGTTTGGGGAGTTCCCATTGATTCTGGCGCATAAACATAATGAAGTCTTCTGCGAGCCTATCGGGCATTTCTATTGCCTCCATAATGGCCCTCATGGCTTCATCATGTCGGCGGATGTAATCAATTTCGCGCGGGAGGTCGTGCTCAACCGTGTGACACACACAGGCATAAAGGAACTCGGCCTCATCGGTGCAATCATAATAGCGATATAAGTCAGCGGTATCGTTTAACACCTCGACATTACGCTCTGGTGTCGGCTGCCACTCAATGTAGCGCATCAAGGGGCCTGAATGTCCTTGAAGCGTGGCCTTGTAAGCATCAATCCGATCAAGCATGACCGACGACACGGGGAATACCATACCCGGAGGTGTGAACTTGCGCTCTGCCAGCACATGCTGGATCAGGCAGCGATGAAGACGCCCGTTACCATCTTCATGGGGGTGAACATACACAAACCCGAAGGCCGTAGCCGCGGCTTGAAGAACGGCGTCAAGGCCAGCCTCACGCATACGTGTGTTTGCCTCGATCAGGCCTGCCGTCAAGTTTTCGAGATCGTCGGGGCAAGCTCCGATAAATTCGGGAAGTGGCTCCCCATACCGGTCCCGCTCGCCCAGGAAAACCCCGTCCTGGCGGAGCCCGACCTTAATGAATCGATTATCTTCAATCAGAACACCGTGAAGGCGAATGATCTCCGCCATATCAAGTGGGTTCTTGCCTGCTTGCTGAACCGCCTTCCCCCACCGTTCAAGACGACTTCTGGGCGGACGCTCCCCTTCAATCTCAAAGCTGGCACGACTGTCGGCCAAAAGCATAAAGCTCGCCGCGCGCGCGATGATATGCTTGCCTATTCGCCCCACGGCCTCATGTGCTTTATCGGCCAGCATCAATGTGCAGAAATCTTCTAACGCTGGCGTACGACGAATGACGGGGCAAAACCGCGCATTTCCAAGCAGGTTATCGCGCACCTTATGACGCTTGGACGGACGAGGCTCTGCTGTAAAATATGCCTTGGGATCGAGAAGATCGACAAAGGCCACATTTGGTGCGTCCTGCACGTCCAATTGATTGCCAGTGAGTGTCTCATACAGAAACCATGCGCGCCGCGACGGCGCACCGGTGGGCGCAGATAACACAAAGGCTTTCATCTCACCCGGATCAATGGCGTCAAACACCCGCTTGAGAACCAGTAAATCCATGGCTTCATGTTTAAGCGCAAAGGTGAGGTGATCCCCGAACGTCTCGCCGAGCAAGAACCGTTTATCGAAGACTTTCCAGCCTCCTTCAACTCTGGAGCCACCTCGTATGTGTTTTTCCGAGACACAGCATGCAACGCGCACGGGAGCCTGCACATCAAGTGCATAAACAAGCGCAGACAGGCCGACAAGCGTTGTTCCCTCGGGGACAAGCTCATCCTGAAATGTGAGAGGCGTCGCCGAAACGAAGTACATATGTCGTAAATCTTTCGCGTATGTCGTATTTCTTTCTATTTAACAGGATAATGTCGAAAAATATTCTTCTCAAGCTTTGTCGTAAAATATGCGCAGGCGTCGTATTTTGCTAAAAAATAAGTTCACCCGTCGTAATTCAATCGCAAATGCCATAAAAAGGGATTTTCAGACAACCTCACCCCTCGTCCCGATGCAGCACCTTTTTGATCCGGCGCATGGATATCCAGATGGCGGCAAGGACGACCGGCACGGCGATGCCGGTGGCGGCGCGGTCGTTGATTGGAAGGCCTGCATCCTTTAGCGCCTTGAACAGATATCCCAGAAGTCCGACGGCGTAATAGGTGATCGCCGCCACCGACAGGCCTTCGACGGTTTGTTGCAGGCGCAGTTGCAGTTTGACGCGTCGATCCATGCTGGCCAGCAGGTCGCGGTTTTGCGCTTCGAGCAGGATATCGACCCGGGTGCGCAGCAGGTTGTTGGCACGTGCCACCCGTTTCGACAGCACTTCGAGGCGATCACCGATATTCTGGCAGGTGCGCATGGCCGGGGCCAGACGGCGTTCCATAAACTCGGTCATGGTTTGCAGGCCTTCGACGCGTTCCTCGCGCAGTTCGACAAGTCGGGCCTGCAGGATGCGGTAATAGGCGCGCGCCGCGCTGAAACGGTAGTTCAGCGAGGCGGCCATTTCCTCGGTCTGGGCGGCAAGGTCGGTCAGTTTTTGCAGGGTGCCTTCGTCGTCGGTGTGGGATTTGCTGGCCATTTCGGCGGTGATGGATGAAAGGCGGGTATCGATTTCCGAGACCTTGGGCGTTGCGCAATGGGCCAGCGGAAAGGCCAGCAACGCCATCATGCGATAAACCTCGATTTCCTTGAGCCGCTGGATCAGACGGCCGGCCTGCAGGACTTCAAGGCCCTGATCACGGATCAGGATGCGGCCAAAGCCATCGCCATGCAGGCGAAAATCGGTCCAGACCATCGCCGTGCCGCCCAGAACGCGGCTGCCGGTCAGGCCGTTATGATCAAACAGGCGCGATACTTCATCAGACGAGCGTTCGTCGCGATCCATGGCGATATGCAAGCCAACCAGAAGCTGCCCCGGCGTGGCTTCAAGCCAGTCCTGCGGGATCAGGTTGATGACCGGATCATCAAACGGATGATCAAAGGCGGCCTGCCGTTTGAAGACATAGACGGTGAATTCCGCGTGGCGTTCCCAGATGACGGAAAAGCCGTCGCACTGGGCTTCGTAATATTTCTGATCGGGTGCCGGGGGTGTCAGGCTGTATCGCTGGCAGAAGCCCTGAAAATGGGTGCGGACATCGGTATCGAGTTCCTCGCCCGCGTGAAAGGCGATGCAGGTGCAGCGGGCCGGGCTTTGCACGCCGCCAAACGGGCGGGCATGGATTTCGTTATGAAGGGCGACACGCTGGGGATGTTCAACAAACATTGCCACGGGCTTTCATAATTGGCCATTGCGGTCTATATAGGGTCAGAACCCTAATGCCCTGACACGTTCTGTATAGACGAAAGTCCAAGGTGGCAGATAGCCCTGAAAACGTAAGGGAAAATACTGTCACAAATGCTTTAATATCGCCCGCTTGGCCAAAACTGGCCGCCCGTCGCCCATCTGTTGCCATCCGGCACGCCCGCAAGGAGGTTTCATGACCGATCTGAGCAAAACCGACAGCCTGTTTTTCGCCAATGGCGACCTTGATCGCGACCGGCTTGAAAAGCAGGTCAATGATGCGCTGGGCGCGGCGGAAGACGGGGAACTTTTCCTTGAATACCGGCAGTCCGAAAGCCTGACATGGGATGATGGCCGCCTGCGCAGTGCCAATTTCGATACCGCACAGGGTTTTGGCCTGCGGGCGGTTGCCGATGAGGCCACCGCGTTTTCGCATTCCAACGAGCTTTCCAATGACGCGGTTGGTCGTGCGGCCGAGACCGTCAAGGCGGTTGGCAATGGAAGGTCGGGCAAGGTCGATCTCGGATCGATCGGCACCAACGTGTCGCTTTATTCCGATGTCAATCCGCTGGGCGAGGCAACGTTTGAGGCGAAGGTTGATCTGCTGGGCAAGATCGATGCCTATGCGCGCGCCAAGGACCCCCGTGTGGTGCAGGTTTCCGCATCGATTTCGGGCAACTGGCAGGCAGTGCAGATCTGGCGCAGCGGCGGGCAGCGGATTGGCGATATTCGCCCGCTGGTGCGGTTTAACGTTTCGGTCGTCGTCAAGCAGGGCGACCGCATGGAAACCGGATCGCATGGTCAGGGCGGACGCATTGGCTATGACGGGTTCTTTGAGGAAAAAAGCTGGAAATCCGCAGTTGACGAAGCATTGCGTCAGGCGACGCTGAACATTGAATCGGTTGCGGCCCCTGCGGGCGAGATGACCGTGGTGCTTGGTCCGGGCTGGCCGGGCATTTTGCTGCATGAAGCCATCGGTCACGGGCTTGAGGGCGATTTCAACCGCAAGGGCACATCGGCCTTTGCCGGTTTGCTTGGTCAGCGGATTGCATCGCCGGGTGTGACGGTTGTTGATGATGGCACGATCCATGATCGCCGCGGGTCGCTTTCGATTGATGACGAAGGCACCCCGACCCAGCGCACGGTCCTGATCGAGGATGGCATCCTGAAAGGTTTCATGCAGGACCGCCTGAATGCGCGCCTTACGGGTGTGAAATCCACCGGCAACGGGCGGCGTCAATCCTATGCCCATGCGCCGATGCCGCGCATGACCAATACCTATATGCTGGGCGGGGATAAAGACCCGGGCGAAATCCTGGCGTCGGTCAAGAAAGGCATTTATGCGGTCAATTTCGGCGGTGGGCAGGTCGATATCACATCGGGCAAGTTCGTGTTTTCCGCATCCGAGGCCTATCTGATCGAAAACGGCAAGCTTGGCGCACCGGTCAAGGGGGCGACCCTGATTGGTAATGGCCCCGACAGCCTGACCAAGGTTTCCATGATCGGCAATGACATGAAGCTTGATGAGGGTATCGGGACGTGTGGCAAGGATGGCCAGGGTGTGCCGGTTGGTGTTGGTCAGCCAACACTTCGCATTGATGGTTTGACTGTTGGCGGCACGGCCGTTTAGGTTGAATTTAGAACTTGTTTTGAAGCAAAAGGCCCGGCAAATTGCCGGGCCTTTGTACTTACGAATAAGTATAAAGACCATTGCATAGACTTGGTATCATTCAAACGCATGACTTTCCCACAGACCGTATAATCAATAATCTATAGCGATAAAATCAGACCGGTTTTGTTCAGGTATCGCATTGGGGTGGGTAGACTGAAAAAAGCAAAGCCGGGTTGCGACCTTGGGGAAAAATATTGAAATCGCTCAGATGGCGGTGCGGCACGGCTTTGATTGTCCTGTGCGGGATGCTGATAACAGGCGCGACAACAACAAGCGCACAGCAAAGTGTCGATGTCCGTACAGATGAAGCCCGGAATTTCATTGGCGATTTTACGCAGATCGTGGATGCGGCGGAACGGTCGCGCCTCTTGCTTCAGACCGATGATGGCAGCGATATCAGTTTTGCCGATGTTCTGGCCAATCCCGATGATGTTGTCCTGAATTTCCGCTGGGCCAAGGCGCAGATTGCGCGCGGGGATGTCCGCGGGGCGTCGGCGACACTTGAACGCATCCTTGTCCTTGATCCCGATCTTGCCGCAGTCCGGCTTTATTACGCGATTGTGCTTTACCGGCTTGATAGCCTTGACGAAGCGCGTGCGCAGTTTGAACGCCTTCGTGCGATGAATGTATCGCCGGACGTTGCCGCCGATATCGACCGCTACCTTTCGGCAATTGATACAAGACGCAAACGGCTTCATCAGTATCTGACCATGACATTTGGCAGCCAGATTGACAGCAACCGCAATGCAGCGCCGTCTGACAAGCAGCAGCTTGTCACCGGAACCCTGACCAACATCACGGCATCCGAGGACAAGCCGCGCAACGATATCGCCCATATCGGGGCGATGCGTTATGACGTCAGCTATGACCTTGGCTATCAGGAAGGGCACGAGGTTTTTGCCGCCCTGACCGGCTATGGCAGCGATCAGGTGCAGATCGACAGCCTCGATCTGGGGTCGTTCTCGGTTGACCTTGGCGCGCGTATCCGCGGCGGATATTTCAGCCTGACCCCGGTGATAAACCAGACGGTGCAGTCGCTTTCGCGGGAAAAATACCTGACATCGCGAAGCGGCCGATTGCGCGCGGACTGGAACATCCGGCCTGATACCAATCTGTATGGCGAAGTCAGCTATGCCGATGAACGGTACCAGAATACGACGGAATCAAGCGCACTTCGGCTGCATTCCGGGCAGCGATATGGCGCACGAACCGGGGTGAATTACGCCTGGAGCCCGTCAAACCGCACGACGATTGATCTTAATGCGGGTAAAAAAGAAGCCGCACGCAATTTCAACAGTTATGACAGCTTGAGTGCGGAACTGATCCATGCTTATCTGTTTGGCGGGGGAAGTTATATCAGCGGAAGTGTTCGCTATGGTCTTGATCAATATCGCGATCCGGACTTTCTGGTGACCGGCAATTCGCCGCAACACCGACAGGACCGGACGACAAGATTGCGACTGACCTATGGCGCGCCGCTTTCGCAAATGCTGCCAGATGACTTGTTTGGGGATAGCAAAACGGCAGGACAGATATATGCCTTTCTGGCACCGATCAACTGGTCGGTCACGGGTGAATATCTGAACACAGAATCAAACATTCCCAATTACGAATATCATAACGCGCGCGCGCAGTTTTTCCTGACGCGCCGTTGGGAGTTTTAGGGAATGGGAGTTTTAGGGATGTCGGTATTTAAAGCTTTGGCCCCCCGTTTCGCAAAGCGGACAAGACATATGCAGCTTGCAGTCCTTTCAGGGGCGGCAGTTCTGGCAAGCGTTACCATGGCACAGGCCGAACGCAGCGGTGAAATGGCAGGGGTTTCTGCTGCGGTCAGGGGCGAGGTGCTTCTGGCGCAGTCGGTTGGCGAGGTTGGCGTTCTGGTTGAAAGCGGCATGCCGGTTTACCTTGGCGACCGCATCACCACATCGGCCCATTCGGGCATGCAGATCCTGTTGCTGGATGAAACAGTGTTTACCATCGGCCCGAACAGCGACCTTGCGATTGATGAATTCGTTTATGACCCGGTGACCGGCGATGGCAGGATCGTTGCCGATATGGCGCGCGGCGTCGTGCGGTTTGTCACCGGTAAAATCCCGCTTAAAAATCCATCAAGCATGGATGTCAATCTGCCGGTCGGATCGATTGGCATTCGCGGCACCATCGGGCTGATCCGGTCGGTTTCAGCCGATGAAGCCAACCAGATCGTGCCGGGCAGCTTTGATTTTTCAAATGAGGATAACAATAGCGGCGAAGGCCCGCAGATTTTCATGGCGGTCAATCAGGGGCCGGGCCTTTCGCGCAATGACACCACATCGCGCCCCGGTGCCTTTGCCGTGTTTGACCAGAACGGCAACAGTGAAAACGTGTCCGGCGAGAATTTCGGCGTGTTTGTTGCCAACAACAAGGTCACCGAACCGATCCGCTTCCCGGAAAGCCTTGCAACATTCGACTTTTCGCGCGCATTGGTGCGCACGGCATCGAACAGCCAGAACGAGGGCGGCAGCACAGCATCCTCCGCGTCTGCATCAGGCGGCAGCAGCCTGACGACACAGCAGACCCGTCAGGCAACGACGCAAACCGGATCAACCATGGCCTCGACACTTGACGTCGCCATGGCACAGGTATCGAGCACGAATGCCGGGGGCAGTGTCACGGATGCCGCCACGGCCTTGAACCAGATTGAAAAAACCACGCAGAATAATGGTGGTGGCACCGATAATGGCAACGATCCATTCACCTATGATGCGCTTCGTCTCGTATCAAGCGCATCAGCTTCCACCGGTACTTTGGACGTTACAGGCGGTGCTGTTTCATACTCGTTTGCCACCACGATTGACTACGCGAACCGCAAGATTAGCGTCAATTTCAACGGTATAAATGATGGTACAGCTACGGGGGGATCCGCTTCTTTCTCTGGGTTTGATTACGACAATTCAATTAGCGGCGCCGTAAAATTCGATTCTAGCCATTTCCTTTATAACGAAGCATGCAATACGATGAACTGCAACCCGTCCGCTACATTTACTGATGCAACGCATGTGGATTTCAATGTTAAAACCACAGCGGCCCCCGACGGAAACGCATCGTCAGGTACGTTGACCCCATAGCTTTGGTATTGACGTGACCGATCAACCAAACACACCCGGACGCCTTTCACGCGCACGCGTGACCCTGTGGCTGCATTATCTGGTGCCGCTGGCCGTGCTTCTGGTTTGTGTGGTTCTGCGCTGGCAGGATGTGCCGCTGGTCGGGCAGTTGCGGATGTCGGTGTTTGACACCTATCAGCGGATGGTGCCGCGTGCGTTCGAGGATGCCGGTGTCAGGATCATCGATATTGACGAGCGCAGCCTTGACGAAATGGGGCAATGGCCGTGGCCGCGCACGAGGCTTGCGGAACTGATTTACCGGTTGCGGCTGGCAGGGGCACAGGTTGTCGGTTTCGATATCGTATTTGCCGAGCCGGACCGCACATCGCCCGCGCGGGTCGTGCATGACTGGCCCAAAAATGATAACAGCGACGCCCTGGCAAAACTGGCCGAAACCCTGCCTGATCATGATTTGCTGTTTGCCGAGTTTATCAATGGTGTCGGGCAGGTGGTTACCGCCGCCCAACTGACATCACAACCGTTCAGCACCCTGCCGCGTCAGGTCGGCAATTTCAGCGTTGGCGGCGAAGCTGGTCGGCATCTGGCGGATTTCATCCCGGTTCTTTCGGGGGCGACCGCGAACCTTTCGGTGATTGAGGAAGCCGCCGCCGGCAATGCGATCATCAATGTATCGCCCGAGCAGGACGGGGTTGTGCGCCGGGTTCCGCTGATGCTAGCCCTTGATCACGAGGAACCGTTGATCGGCAAGCCGGTTTACCCGACGCTTTCGATGGAAGTTTTCCGTATTCTTCAGGATGCCCCGCGCACCATGAATGTGCGGCTGTCGGGGGCAAGTGGCACAACCCGATGGACCACCGCCGAAGGCGTTGAAGCCATCCGGGTTGGCGAGGTCACCATCCCGACCGATCAATCGGGCCATATGTGGGTCCATTTCGCCGGGCACCGCGCCGAACGATATATTTCGGCGGCCGACGTGATCAAAGGCAACCTTCCCGAACGGGCCCTTGAAAACACGGTTGTTCTGATTGGCACCAGTGCGGCGGGGTTGCTTGATTTGCGATCCACCCCGCTTGATCCGGTTCTGCCCGGTGTTGAAATCCATGCCGAGATGTTAGAACAGATGCTTCTGGGGCAGTTCCTGACGCGGCCATACTGGGCTGCGGAGATCGAGACGCTAGTCCTGTTGCTGGTGGGGCTGTTTTTCGTGCTGGCGATCCCGAAGCTTGGTGCGGTCTGGCCGGCAATCATTGGTGGCACCATGACCGTGGCAGCAGGCGGGTTTTCATGGTGGGCCTATAGCAGCCATCAAATCCTGATTGATCCGGTATACGGCGCGGTGTCGCTGGTGGCGGTTTATCTGATTGCCAGTTCAATCGGTTTCATGCGCACCGAAGGCGAACGCAAACAGGTGCGCGCGGCCTTTGCCAACTATCTGTCACCGGCACTGGTTGAACAGCTTGCCCGCCACCCGGAACGTTTGAAACTGGGCGGGGAAACCCGCGACATGACATTGCTGTTTTGTGATGTGCGCGGGTTTACGTCCATCTCGGAGGGGTTCAAATCCAACCCGCAGGGATTGACCCGGTTGATCAACCGGTTGCTCACCCCGCTTAGCAAGGCGATTCTGGACCGTGAAGGCACCATCGACAAATATATGGGCGACTGCATCATGGCGTTCTGGAACGCGCCGCTTGATGTCCCGGCACATGCGCGCCGGGCCTGCGAAAGTGCGCTTGCGATGTTTGATGCACTTGAACACCTTAATGCGCGCCGTGCAGAGGAGGCGACCGAAGAAGGCCAGGACTATCTGCCGCTCAATATCGGGATCGGGATCAATAGCGGCAATTGCCTTGTCGGCAATATGGGGTCTGATCAGCGGTTTGATTATTCGGTGCTGGGCGATGCGGTCAATCTGGCTTCAAGGCTTGAGGGGCAGTCAAAAAATTACGGTGTCGGCATTGTCATTGGCGAGGAAACGGCAAGACAGGCGGCGGATGGTTTCGCCATCCTTGAGCTTGACCTGATTGCCGTGAAGGGCAAAAGCGAGGCGGTGCGCATCTTTACCCTGCTGGGCGACAGTGCGATTGCCCATAGCGCGGAATTTGCCGACCTGCGTGACCGCCATATGCAGATGATCCAGAGCTATCGATTGCAGGATTGGGATGGTACGGAACGGCTGATTGATGAATGCATCAATCTTGCGACCGACATGATCGGGCAATTTGATCTTGCCGGGCTTTACGGGCTTTATCGTGATCGCATTGCGACATTCCGTGCAAACCCGCCACCTTCGGACTGGGACGGTGTTTTTGTCGCGACCAGCAAGTAATTCGTTCCCTTGCATTTCAAATGCGATCAACCGAAGCTGAATATCCCGTCACCTAAAGCCCCTGCCCCACCTTAAAGAACCGAGGCCCCGATGAATTTTTCGTCTGATAATGTGTCGCCGATCTGCCCGGAAATCCTTGCCGCGATTGCCGAGGCCAGCGATCCCGCCCTGCCCTATGGTGCGGACGCGGCAAGCCAGCAGCTTGATCAGGCGTTTTCGGACCTGTTTGGCAAGGAGGTCGCGGTGGTGCCGGTGGCAACGGGGACCGCAGCCAATCTTGTCGGGTTGTCGGCACTGGTGTCGCCGTTTGGCGGGGTGGCCTGCCATCATCAGGCACATATCAACCGGACGGAATCGACCGGGGTGGCATTTTATGGCAACGGGGCGAAGCTTCTGACCATGGAGGGGCCATCGGCGAAGCTGTTGCCCGAAACGCTTGATACGTTTTTAACCCGCGAAAACACCCATGGCATGCATTCGGTTGATCCCGAATGTGTGGCCATCACGCAGGCGACCGAATTCGGCACGATCTATGACGTTGATGAGGTGCAGGCGATTGGGAAGGTCGCCAAGGCGCATGGCATGAAGTTTTTCATGGACGGGGCGCGGTTTGCCAATGCGATTGCCGCCCTTGGTTGCCACCCGGCCGATATCACATGGAAGGCCGGGCTTGACGTTTTAAGTTTTGGCGCCACCAAGAACGGGGCGATGGCGGTGGATGCGATCATCCTGTTTGACCCGTCATTGCGCGGTCGGGTCGAAAAGGCGCGCAAACGGGGCGGGCATCTGTTTTCCAAGCACCGTTATCTAGCGGCACAGCTTCTGGCCTATGTGAAGGATGATCTTTGGCTGCGTAATGCGCGCCATGCCAATCAGGCCGCAAGCGCCCTTTGCCAGTCGCTTGAAACCCTTGGCGCGCGGGCGGCATTCACCCAGCAGGGTAACGAGCTGTTTGTGCATATGAATGACGATCTGGCAGAACGGTTGCGCAAGGCCGGGCTGGTCTTTCGGCCATGGCCCGCGGTCGGGCCGGATGCGTTTCGCTTTGTTAGCGGCTGGAACAGCCCGATTGAGGCGATCCGCACTTTGCCCGAAACACTATAGGCATCATTGCCATTCGAACGGATCGCGTGTGATAAAGGTTGGTCAGGTTGCGGGGCAGTCCCCGAAGCCTATGGACGCCACCACAAGACACGGACCCGTTCGATGAATTTTGCCTCTGACAATGTATCGCCCCTGTGCCCGGAAATCCTGAGCGCGCTGGAGCACGAAGCCTATGGCAATGCACCGGCCTATGGGGCGGATGAAACCAGCCGTCAGCTTGACGCGGCCTTTTCCGAATTGTTCGACCGTGAGGTCGCGGTTGTTCCGGTCGCCACCGGGACCGCGGCAAACTGCATCAGCCTGTCGGCACTGGTATCGCCGTTTGGCGGCATCGTCTGCCATCACGAGGCCCATATCAACGAAGATGAAAGCACGGGCGTTGCGTTCTTTACCGGCGGGGCGAAGCTGATGCCGGTTGACGGCCCGGCGGCAAAGCTTGAAGCCGATAATCTTGATGCCTTTCTGGCAAGCCGGGTGGATCGCGGGGTCCATTCAGTCGCCCCGGAATGCGTTGCGATCACGCAGGCGACCGAACTGGGCACGGTTTACACCGCCGATGAAGTCGCCGCCATTGGCGCGATCTGCCAAAGCCGCGACCTTCGCCTGTTCATGGATGGGGCGCGGTTTGCCAATGCGGTTGCCCATCTGGGCTGCCACCCGGCCGATATCACGTGGAAGGCCGGTGTTGATGCGATCAGTTTTGGGGCAACCAAAAACGGCGCGCAGGCGGTTGATGCGATTGTCCTGTTTGATACGTCGCTGCGCGGCAGGGTCGAACAGGCCCGCAAACGCAGCGGCCATCTTTATTCCAAGCATCGTTATCTGGCATCACAGCTTCTGGCCTATGTGAAGGATGATCTTTGGCTGCGCAATGCGCGCCACGCCAACGGGGCGGCCGGAACCCTTTGTGACATGCTGGTGTCGCATGGGGCGACTTTGGCGCATGCCGCCGAGGGCAACGAGCTTTTTGTCAGGCTTGCGCCGGAGCTTGCGCAACGGATGCGTGATGCCGGTGCGTTATTCCATCCGTGGCCGTCATTGGGGGCGGATATTTACCGATTTGTGACGGCGTGGAACACGGATATCGCGCAAATCAGTGGACTTAATGATCGCATTACGCGCAATTGACCCGTGTAAGTGGTTCAGCAATCAAACGAATCTAGAAATTTCAAGAAGATAGATCGGACGGAAAAGCACGTTAGCTTTATGTGTTTTTCCGTTCGGTCATCAGTAGCCCCGAAAAAAATGCACGGCTCCCATACCCGATTGTGGGGGACAATTTCATAAAAATAACAGACACTTGACATAAATTCATCATTCATACGATCAGGTCGTCCTACGTAGAACCCCGCAGGAAACGTTGACGATACGCAGAAACCCTGATTATTTTCCCTCGTCGATTGCCAACATAACTGTTGGATCGGGTAAACCCGCCCGTCTATTTGCGCAAATTGCAATGCATGAGCCGTTCAAGGCCAGCAGCCACCCGTGCAAATTGTTTGGGCCAGCCTTGAGGGAGGCATCTTATATGAAAGCGAATTTCGTCAAAGCGGCGATCGGTGCAGGTCTGCTTGCAGCGACTGCGCTTGCTGCTCCGACTGCCGCTTCGGCAAAAACCCTGGTTTATTGCTCGGAAGGAAGCCCGGAAGGCTTCAACCCGCAGCTTTACACCGCGGGTACCACCTTTGACGCCACCTCGCGTCAGGTATTCAACCGTCTGGTACAGTTCAAGCGCGGCACGACCACCATCGTTCCGGGCCTTGCAACCAGCTGGGACGTATCGGCCGATGGCACGGAATACACCTTTAACCTGCGTAAAGGCGTTAAATTCCAGACCACCGATGCCTTCACCCCGACCCGCGATTTCAACGCAGACGACGTGATCTTCTCGTTCCGTCGCCAGTGGGACAAAGATCATCCGTACCATGCGGTTTCGGGTGGCGGTTACGAGTATTTCAACTCGATGTCCATGGGCGAACTGATCAAGGACATCGTCAAGGTTGACGATTACACCGTCAAATTCGTTCTGAACCGTCCGGAAGCACCGTTCATTGCCAACATGGCGATGGATTTCGCATCCATCCTGTCGGGTGAATATGCCGATCAGCTGATGGCTGCCGGTACGCCGGAACAGATCGACCTGAACCCGGTCGGTACCGGTCCGTTCCAGGTTGTCCAGTATCAGAAAGATGCGGTCATCCGTTACAAAGCGTTCCCGGAATACTGGGAAGGCAAGGCACCGATCGATAACCTGATCTTTGCCATCACCCCGGACAGCACGGTTCGTTACCAGAAGCTGAAAGCCGGCGAATGCCATGTCATGCCGTACCCGAACCCGGCTGATCTGGAAGCGATGGAAGCCGATGGCGACATCAACCTGATGAGCCAGGAAGGTCTGAACGTCGGTTATCTTGGTTACAACACCAAGAAAGAGCCGTTCACCGATGCACGTGTCCGCAAGGCACTGAACATGGCGATCAACAAAGCCGCCATCATCGAGGGTGTTTATCAGGGTGCAGGCGTTGCCGCCAAAAACCCGATCCCGCCGACCATCTGGTCGTACAACAACGATACCGTTGACGATCCGTATGATCCGGAAGCAGCCAAGAAATTGCTGGCAGAAGCCGGTTATCCGGATGGTTTCACCACCGATATCTGGGCCATGCCGGTACAGCGTCCCTACAACCCGAACGCACGCCGTATGGCTGAACTCGTTCAGGCTGACTGGGCCGCGATTGGCGTGAATGCCGAAATCGTTTCCTACGAGTGGGGCGAATACCTTGAGCGCACCAAAAATGGTGAACAGGGCAGCTTCATGCTCGGCTGGACCGGCGACAACGGTGACCCCGACAACTTCCTTGCTGTTCTGCTGGGTTGCGATGCCGTTGGCAGTGCAAACCGTGCACAGTGGTGCAACGAGGAATTCGACAGCCTGATCCAGCAGGCGAAAACCACTTCGGATGTTCTTGAACGTACCCGTCTGTACGAAGAAGCCCAGACCGTCTTCAAACGTGAAGCACCGTGGGCAACCATCGCGCACTCGATCGTTTTCGAACCGATCCGTAACGAAGTTGTCGACTACAAGATCGATCCGTTTGGCGGTCACATCTTCTACGGCGTCGATATCAAAGAATAAGACGCCCCTACACCTTGCCGAGGAGGCCCGGTTTTCCGGGCCTCTTTGCAATTCCGCAATAGAGAGAGATGTCCGCCCGCAGGCATTGCGCGCGGATGCTAAAAAGGCCCAATGGCATGCTAGGTTTCCTTTTACGCCGTTTGGGTGACGTCATACCGACCTTCTTTGGCGTTACCATTCTGGTGTTTCTGATGATTCACCTGATCCCGAGCGACCCGATCCAGATGCGAGCAGGCGAGCGCAGTATCAGTCCCGAACGATACGCCGAACTGCAAAAGGAATATGGTTTCGACAGACCGCTTGTCGTTCAGTATTTCGACTATCTTGGCGGCGTTTTGCAGGGTGATCTTGGTGAATCCTTCGTCACCAAGCGTCCGGTGATCGAAGAATTCGCGACCCTGTTCCCGGCAACGATTGAACTTTCCATCGCGGGGATATTGTTTGCGATCATTGTCGGTCTGCCATTGGGGGTTATTGCCGCGATCAACAGGGGAAAGTGGCTTGACCACCTGACCATGAGTTTATCGCTGACAGGATATTCAATGCCCATCTTCTGGTGGGCGCTGTTACTGATCATGTTCTTTTCGACGACGCTTGGCTGGACCCCGGTTTCCGGTCGCCTGTCGATCATGTATTACATCGAGCCGACCACCGGTTTCATGCTGATCGACACATTGCTCAGCGATGAAAAAGGCGCGTTTATCAGTGCGCTCCGTCATCTGATCCTGCCAACGATTGCGCTTGGCACCATTCCGATGGCCGTGATTGCGCGTATGACACGCTCCTCGATGCTTGAAGTTCTGGGCGAGGAATATATCCGTGTCGCCCGTGCCAAGGGCCTGGCCCCGATGCGGGTGATCATGGTCCATGCGCTGCGCAATGCGCTGATCCCGGTGATTACGGTGATCGGCCTTCAGGTCGGTGTGCTGTTTGCCGGTGCGATCCTGACCGAAACCATTTTCTCGTGGCCCGGTATTGGCAAATGGATTGTCGAGGCGTTGAACCGCCGCGATTACCCGACCATCCAGGGCGGTATCCTGATGATTGCCTTCGTGGTTATGGGGGTCAATCTGTTCGTCGATCTGATGTATGGGGTGATCAATCCCCGCATCCGGCACAAGCGTTGAGGGGGCACGGGAAATGACAAACCAGAATACCCAATCGACCACCCCCGAAACGGCAGCAGCCGAAGTGGTGGCAGTGGAAGACCAGAAGATCAATCCGCCCAGCCCGTTTATGGAAACGTGGAATTATTTCCGCAAGAACCGCGGTGCTTATGTCGGGCTGATCGTTATCTGCTTTATCCTGTTCATGGCGGCATTCGCCCAGTGGATCGCACCATTTGATCCGATTGCGCAGGACCGCACCGCGTTCCTGAAACCGCCGATCTGGATGGAGGGTGCCGATCCGCGCTATATCCTTGGCACCGACGCGGTTGGCCGCGACATCCTGTCGCGCCTGATCCACGGTGCGCAGCTTTCGGTGACCATCGGCGTGTTCGTCGTGATCATTTCAATGATCGCCGGTATCGTTCTTGGACTGGTTGCCGGATATTTCCGCGGCTGGATCGAAGTCGGCATCATGCGCATGATGGATACCATGCTGGCCCTGCCCAGCCTGATCATGGCGATGGCGATTGTCGCGATCCTCGGCCCGGGGCTTGAAAACGCCATGCTGGCGATTGCGATTGTCCAGTTGCCGCATTATGTGCGCCTGTCGCGTGCATCGGTGGTGTCCGAACTGAACAAGGAATATGTCATCGCATCGCAGATTGCCGGTGCCGGTCATATCCGCCAGATGTTCGTCAATATCCTGCCGAACTGCATGGCGCCATTGATCGTTCAGGGCACATTGGGTATTTCCAGTGCCATCCTTGATGCTGCGGCCCTTGGCTTCCTTGGCCTTGGCGCGCAGCCGCCGCTGCCGGAATGGGGCACCATGCTGGCCGAAGCCCGCGAATTCGTGGGATCGGCATGGTGGGTGATCACCTTCCCCGGCCTTTGCATCCTCGTCACCGTGCTTGCCTTCAACCTGATGGGTGATGGTCTGCGCGATGCCCTTGATCCCAAGATGAAGCGGTAAGTCATGGCTCTTCTCGAAGTTAAAAACCTGACAGTCGAGTTCGGCTCCGAAGACCGGCCGTTCCGCGCTGTTGACAATGTTAGTTATTCCGTTGATCGCGGCGAAGTCCTTGGCATCGTCGGTGAGTCGGGTTCGGGTAAATCCGTATCCTCGCTTGCCGTTATGGGCCTGATCGACTTTCCCGGTCGTGTTACCGCCGACAGCCTGACCTTTGATGGGCAGGACCTGCTGACGATGTCGCCCGGCAAGCGCCGTGCGATTACGGGCAAGGATATCGGCATGATCTTTCAGGATCCGATGTCGGCGCTTAATCCGTGCTTTACGGTTGAAGCCCAGATCATGGAAGCCCTGAAAGTCCATGAGGGCGGTTCCAAAAAGGAGCGGCGTGAACGTACGCTTGACCTTCTGAACCAGGTTGGCATTCCCGATCCGAAATCACGCATGACCGCCTATCCCCATCAGCTTTCGGGCGGGATGAGCCAGCGTATCGTGATTGCGATGGCGATTGCGTGCAATCCGCGCCTGCTGATTGCCGATGAA